>SLKW01000035.1 GCA_007134405.1 Paracoccaceae bacterium | reverse complement strand
GGTCGCGGCCGGGGGCGTCGCGCGCGCCGCACTGGCCGAGCTGGCGCCGGGGCTGACAGTGCAGGGCTACATGGTGCAGATGGGCAAGCGCGGGATCGACCGTGCGCGGCTCGACCCGGCCCAGGTCGACCGGAACCCCTTCTGGTGCCCCGATGCCGAGACCGCCGAGGCCTGGGCCGCGGACCTCGACGCGCTGCGCAAGTCGGGAAATTCGGTGGGCGCGGTGATCGAGGTCGTGGCGCGCGGCGTGCCTGCCGGCCTCGGCGCGCCGGTCTACGCCAAGCTCGACACCGAACTGGCGGCGGCGATGATGTCGATCAACGCCGTCAAGGGGGTGGAGATCGGCGCGGGCTTCGCCGCCGCCGCGCTCACCGGGGTCGAGAACGCCGACGAGATCGCGATGGGGCCGGAGGGGCCGGTCTACGGCTCGAACCACGCGGGCGGCATCCTCGGCGGCATTTCGACCGGGCAGGACGTGGTGGTGCGCTTCGCGGTCAAGCCCACCTCGTCGATCCTGACCCCGCGCGGCTCAATCACGCGCGGCGGCGCGGAAACCGAAGTGGTCACGAAAGGCCGCCACGATCCCTGCGTCGGCATTCGCGCCGTGCCGGTGGGCGAGGCGATGATGGTTTGCGTTCTGCTCGACCAGTTGCTTCTGCACCGCGGGCAATGCGGCGAGGGGCCGAGGGGGCGCATCCCGAACGAGGGCTGACCGGAAACCGGCGGGGCGCCGGTCGCCCCCGTCGAGGGAACGCCCGGCGCCGATGGGCTGCGCCCATCGCGCCCGACGGCAGCCTCCGCGACCAAGCCGGGCGCGCGCGGGCGGAACTGGACGTGACGCCAGCCCGCCCCTGCGCGTTGGTCAGCTGTCGCGGCTGTCCTCGCCCAGGTGCGTGGCGAGATAATCGAGGATGATCTCGCGCTCGTCGGGGTCGAGCTCGGGCATGCCGTGCTCCTCGACCATCCAGTCCAGCAGTTCGTCCCAGACCCGGCGCGAATAGGCCCCGTTGGTGACCGTCTGCAGGCTGTGGCACGCGACACAGGCGTAATAGGTGTCTTCCGCGCCCTCGCCCTTGGGCAGGGGCGCGAATTCCCAATCCTCATCGGACAGGGCCGGTGTGGCGAAAGCGAGGGCGGCCGCAGCCGCCCCCCCGAGAATCGTCAGTCGCATGCGCATTCCCTCAGACCGCCGTCACATGGATGCGGTGGCAAGCGTTGTTGAGATAGCCGCGCGGGTTCCAGCCCGGCACGACCATCGGCTGGCTGCGGCCGCGATTGTCGGTCGCGCGCGCCCAGATCTCGTAGTAGCCAGCCTGCGGCGGGGTGACATTGGCGCGCCAGCGCTGCCAGGAAAAGCGGTTGGGCGCATCCTCGACCGTGGCGCGCTGCCAGGTCGCGCCGAAATCGAGCGAGACTTCCATGCCCGTCACCCAGTCGTCGCCGGCCCAGGCCTGTCCGCGCACTTCGAAGGGGCGGCCAGCGGACACCTCGGTCCCCGCCTCGGGATAGGAGATCACCGACTTCACGATCATCGAGCCCATGACCATCATGTCCTCGTGCGGCACCTCGGTGCCCGGTTCGACCGGGTGGCGCGGCACCCGGTAGCTGAGCCCGGTCATGCCCGGCCCGTCGTGCTCCTTGTCGCGCACCCAGATGCGGGTCACCCATTTCTGGCTGACCGACCCGGCCCAGCCCGGCGCCACGATCCGCGCCGGATAGCCGTGCGCGAGCGGGATGTCCTCGCCGTTCATCTTCAGCGCAACGATCGTGTGCGGGTCCATCATCTTGTCGATCGGCCCACCGCGCGAGATCGCCTGACGGTCGGGATCGCCCGAGAGATGCTCGTCATAGCTGAAATGGCCGGTATAGACGGCCGAGGGCTTGAGCCCGGCCTTGCGCAGGATGTCGCTGACGCGCACGCCGGTCCATTCGGAATTGCCGATGGCGCCGATCGACCAGGGGTTGCCGCGCGGCAGCGGATTGAACCCGGCGCGCCCGTTGCCGCCGCATTCCAGCTGCAGCTTGAGCGTCACGTGGTCGAAGTCGTTCATCAGCTCGTCGTAGGTGAGCTCCAGTTCCTCCTCGACCTCGCCGTCGATCTTCAGGCGCCACTCTTCCTTGCTCATCGGCGTCGGCATGGTGCCGTTGTTGCGGATGAAATGCACGTCGGCCGGGGTCACGTCGTCGTCCAGCAGATGCGCGGGCGTCTCCATGTTCACCGGGCGGTCGTTGTGGATGATCAGATCTCCGTGCTTCGAGTCGAACTCGAACTCGTCGACCGTCTCGGCAAGCGCGGCGGGGATCAGGCCCAGCGGCATGTTCGACGAAAAGGGGATTGTCGTCCCCAGCACGGCGCCCATCGACGCCAGCCCCGCGCCGCGCAGAAAGCCGCGGCGATCCGGGCCGGACTTGCGGCCGAAGACAAGCCAGTCGGCGCGTTCGGGGTTATCGTGGTAGAGCTCTACGAGCCCGCGTTCCTTTTTCGGCATCGGTATTCCTCCCGTGGACGGGGTCAGCCCCTGCGCCGGCCCCTTGTTTGAAGAGACGACGCCGATATGCCGGATATTCCCTCGGCCTGCGAAAAAATGTCGCGGTCAGGAAAGGCAGCGCTGACGGGCGGCGGTGAGCAGCGCCAGACGCTCGGCATCCGGGCCGGCGCGGCTTGCCGCGGCCTCTCCCAGCGCGGCGGCGATGGTCGCGAACCGCGCCGCGTCCATGTTGCGCGCGAGGACCATGTAATCGTGCCCGCCCGCCTGCCACCGCGCGCTGCGCAAATCGCCCTCGACCTGCAATGTCAGCGCACCCTGTTGGGGGTCCGTGGCCCGCATCTCGAACAGGCTCAGGCGGCAATCGTTCGATCCGACGAAGGCGTAGTGCATCCCGGCGGGCAGCCCGCGCGCCTCGAGCGACGCGCTGTGCACAAGCTGAAGCCCCGTCGCCGCGATCACCGATGTCAGCCAGGCCGGCGCCTCTGCCGCCGGCAGGTCCCCGCCGCGACCGCCTCCGCCCGTGGCCCAGGCGTCGTGCAGCGCAAGCGCCGGATCGGGCGCCGCGCCCGGCCCCGGCTGGCGCAGCATCGCGGCCCCGCCGACCGTCAGGCCAAGGACAAGCGTCGCGGCGACGAGGGCGGCGCGCCATCCGCGCCGGTCTCCGCGCGCCACCGCGCGCGGGCGCCGTCGCGCCTGCTCAGGAAGGAGGGTCAGGCGATCCGCCGCGGACTGGGTGGCCGCATCGACCGTGCTGGCGACCGCCGCCTTGATGCGATGCAGGCGGGCGATCCGCTGGGCCAGGTCGGGCTCGGCCGCCGCGCGCCGGGCCAGCGCCGCGGCCTGATCGGGCGGCAGCTCGCCGTCGACATAGGCGTTGAGCTCGATATCGTCGATCCGCGGCCGCGTCATCGCGCGCGCTCCACCCGGCGCGGAAAGGGAACCACCTGACCGGCGTTCAACTGTCCGGCCAGCGCGGCGCGGGCGCGGCTGATGCGGCTCATGACGGTTCCCTTCGGCACATCCAGGAGTTCGGCCGCCTCATCATAGCTGAAGCCCGCGATATCGACCAGCGCCAGCACCTCGCGGTGATCGCCCGACAGCCGCTGGAAGGCCTGGCGCACCAGCAGCACGTCGATCACGCTGTCCGCGCCGCCCGGGGCCGGCTGGTCCTCGGCATCCGCCTCGGTGTCGATCAGCCCCGCCTGGCGGCTCTCGCGGCGCAGCCGGTCGATCCACAGGTTGCGGATCAGCCGGAACATCCAGACGCGGAAGGCCGTCGCGTCGCGCGGCACCGAGGACGCCGCCATCGCCCGCACCAGCGCATCCTGATAGAGATCCTCGGCATCCTCGACCCGCCGGCAGAGCGCGCAGGCATAGCCGAACAGCCGGCGGCGCAGCGAATGCAGGGTTGCATGCGTAAAGTCGTCGAACACGCCCGTCCTCCCCCGACCGGGTTGCCCTGCCCGAAGCTTAGCGCCGGCGCGCAGCGAAGGATAGAGGCTTGCCCCCATTTGCACGCCCTCAATTGCCGGGCAGCAGCTTTCCGGGATTCATCAGGTTCCCCGGGTCGAGCGCCGATTTCACCGCCGCCATCACCTGCCAGGCCTCGCCATGCTCGGCCTGCATGTATTTCGTCTTGCCCATGCCGATCCCGTGCTCGCCGCTGACCGTGCCGCCCAGCCGCAAGGCCCGCTCGGCCATCCGCGCGGCCAGGGCCTGCGCCCGCTCCCATTCCGCCGCATCGCCCGCCCTGGGCAGGAGCAGCGCATGAAAATTCCCGTCGCCGACATGGCCGACGATCGGGCCCGGCATCCCGCTTTCGGCGATGTCGGCGGCGGTTTCCTCCACCGCCTCGGCCAGGCGCGAGATCGGCACGCAGATATCGGTGGTGATCGGCGCCGAGCCGGGATGCGCCGCCATCATCGCCCGGTAGGCATTGTGCCGCATCGCCCAGAGCTTGCCGCGCTCCTCGGCCAGGCTCGCCCAGCGGAACCCCTCGGCGCCGAAATCGCGCGCGATCTCGCCAAAGCGCTCGGCCTGCTCGGCCACCCCGGCGTCCGAGCCGTGGAACTCGACCATCAGATGCGGCGCATCCGCCCAGCCCGCCCCCGATTGCGCGTTGAACGCCGCCGCCGCCACCGCATCGACGAACTCGATCCGCGCCATCGGGATGCCCGACTGGATCGTGGCGATGACCGCGCCCACCGCGCCTTCCATGTCGGCGAAGGCGCAGACCGCGGCGCTCACCGCCTCGGGCTGGCCGTGCAGCTTCAGCGTCAGCTCGGTGATCAGCCCCAGCGTCCCCTCGGCGCCGACGAAAAGCCCCGTCAGGTCGTAGCCCGTCGACGATTTCGGCGCCCGCGTCCCGGTGCGGATCACGCGCCCGTCGGCCAGCACCACCTCCAGCCCCAGCACGTTGCCGCGCATTGTCCCGTAGCGCACCGCCGTTGTCCCCGACGCCCGCGTCGAGGCCATGCCGCCGAGCGAGGCATTGGCCCCCGGATCGACCGGAAAGAACAGCCCCGTCGCGCGCAACTCGGTATTCAGCGCCTCGCGCGTCACGCCGGGCTGGACCACGGCCACCATGTCCTCGGGCAGCACCTGCAGCACCTTGTCCATGCGGGTGAAATCCACCGTCACGCCGCCGCGCGGGGCGATGGAATGCCCCTCCAGCGAGGTGCCGGTGCCCCAGCCGATCACCGGCAGCCCGGCCTCGGCGCAGATCTTCACGATGGCGGCGACCTCCTCGGCGCTCTCCGGATAGGCCACCGCGTCGGGCGGCATCAGCGGGAAATGCCCCTCGCTGCGCCCATGCGTCTCGCGGTCGGATTGCGACCGGTTGAGCCGCGGCCCCAACAGCTCCGTCAGCGCGGCGAACGCGTCGCTCATGGCTCTCCCCTCCCCCAGTTCTGCGCCCAGCCTAGCGCCGCGCGCGGTCGCTGTGAAGCGGGGGCAGCTTGACCTTGGCCGCGAACCGTTGACAGTGAAATCAGGCATCTGCGGCTGGACCGGGGGCGGCGTGGAGCAGAAGGAAAATACCGCGGCCGGACGGCTGAGGCGGCATCTCGACCTCGGCTGGCGGCGGCTGCGGCTGCACGGGCCCGGGCAGGTGCAGTTCTGGCTGATCGCGCTTCTGATCGGAATCCTGTCGGGGCTGGCGGCGCTTCTGTTCCGGGCCGGGATCGACGCGCTGCAGGCCGCGCTCTATGGCGCCGACGACCGCGCCATCCTCGATGTCGCGCGCGACCTGCCCTGGTATCTGCTGGTCGCCATTCCCGCCACCGGCGGGCTGGTGGTCGGGCTGATCCTGCACCGCTTCACGCCCGACGGAAGGGTGCGCGCCGTCGCCGACGTGATCGAGGGCGCCGCGCTGCATCGCGGCCGGGTGGAGTCGCGCGAGGGGCTGGCCTCGGCGGCGGCTTCGCTCATCACGCTCGGCACCGGCGGCTCGTCGGGGCGCGAGGGGCCGGTCGTGCATCTGGCCGGCGTCATCTCGACCGCCATCGCCCGGCGCATCGACGCGAGCGGCATCACCGGGCGCGACCTTCTGGGCTGCGCGGTGGCGGCGGCCGTCTCGGCCTCGTTCAACGCGCCCATCGCGGGGGCGATCTTCGCGATGGAGGTGGTGCTGCGCCACCACGCGCTGCACGCCTTCGCGCCCATCGCCATCGCCTCGGTCGCGGGCACGGTCATCAACCGGCTGCATTACGGCAACGTGGCCGAGTTCACCCTGCCCGAAAGCGCGGGCGTCGCCTTCTACTGGGAGATCCCCGCCTTCCTGATCCTCGGCATCGTCGCCGGCGCCGTCGCGGTGGTGATGATCCGCG
>SLKW01000060.1 GCA_007134405.1 Paracoccaceae bacterium | reverse complement strand
TCACCATGGCGCGGGCGCGGGCCTCGAGCTTGGCATTGGCCGGGCGCATGTCGACCATCAGCCCGGCATGCACGCGCCCCAATCGCACCATTGCCTGAGTCGACAGCAGGTTCAGCGCCACTTTCTGCGCCGTGCCCGCCTTCATTCGCGTCGATCCGGCGACAACTTCGGGTCCGGTGGCCAGGCAGACCTTGTGCTCGGCCACCTGCAGAAGCGGCGCGTCGGCGCTGCCCGCGATACCGATGGTCAGCGCACCCGCTTCGCGCGCGGCGCGCAGGGCGGCGACGGTAAAGGGCGTCCGGCCGCTGGCCGCAACCCCGATCACAGCGTCATCCGGGGCGATCCCGGCCTCGGCCACCTGCGCCACGGCGGCCGCGGCATCGTCCTCGGCCCCCTCGACCGCCACGCGCAGGGCCGCCTCGCCGCCGGCGATCAGATATAGCGTGCGCGCCTCGGGCCAGTCGAAGGTGGGGCCCAGTTCGGTGCCGTCCTGCACCGCGATGCGGATCGAGGTCCCGGCGCCCGCATAGACCAGCCGCCCGCCCCCCGCCAGCCGCCCGGCCAGGGCCGCCACCGCACCGGCGAGCGCCGGTAGAGCCGGGCCCACGGCGGCGACGGCGGCTAGCTGGCCCTCCCACATAGCGGCGAGCGCGGTCCGGTCGTCCCAGAGGTCGAGCTCGCGGTAGCGGGGATCGGCGTCTTCGCTCATGCTGGTCCTGGGGCTTTGGCTGCGTCGCGGCACCCAAGCCCGCCCCGCCGGCGCTGTCAACGCTCTTCCCGCCTCGCCACGCGCTTGCTATGGGTGCGGGCAAAGAGGGTGGCATGCAAATCTATCTTGGGCTCGACGGGGGCGGAACGGGGTGCCGGGCGCGGGCGCGGTTGGCGGACGGGCGGATGACGGCCGAGCATCGCGGCGGTTCGGCCAATGTGCACACCGATCCCGACGGCGCCATCGCCGTGATCCGCGACCTGGTCGCCCAGACACTGGCCGAGGCGCGCGGCCTGGCCGGAAGTGATGCGGACACCTTCGCCGTGCTCGGCATCGCCGGGGCGGTCGAGACGGGCGCGGGGCCGCGCATCGCCGCGGCGCTGGACCTGCCGCGGGTCGATGTGGTCGGCGATGTGGATCTCGCGCTCTCCGGCGCGTTCGAGGGCGAGGACGGGATCATCGCCGCCCTTGGCACCGGGTCGGTTTTTGCCCGGCAGATCGGGGGGCAGATGCGCAGGCTCGGCGGCTACGGTTTCCAGCTGGGCGACGAGGCCAGTGGCGCCTGGATCGCGCGCGAGGCGATGCGCCGGACGCTGCATGCGCGCGACGGGCTGGTGCCGGAAGGGCCGGTCACCGCCGCGTTCTGGGCGCATTTCGGCGATGTCGGCGCGATGATGATCTTCGCGCGCGATGCGCGACCGGCGCAATTCGCGGCGCTCGCGCCCAAGGTCCTCGATCACGCGACGGCCGGCTGCCCGGTCGCGGACGGCATCTTGACCGATGCCACCGACTGGGTCATCCGCGCCGTGGACCGGCTGCAGCCCGAGGGACGCGTGCTGCCGGTCGCGCTGATGGGCGGCATCGGGCCGGTGATCGCGGCGCGGCTGGCGGCGCGCGGCGGGCACTGGCCGCAGGCCACGCCGCGCGGGTCGATCCTCGACGGCGCGCTCTGGCGGGCGGAGCGGATGGCGCGGGCATGATCCGCGCGTTCCGCGCCGAGCGGCTTTTCGATGGCGCGCGCGTTCTTTCCGGCGCCACGCTCGTGGTGGAAGACGCGCAGATCGCCGCCGTGCTGCCGGCGGGAGACACCCCTCAGGGTGTCCCGGTCGAGGATCTGGGGCCGGGCATTCTGGCACCGGGCCTGATCGATCTGCAGGTCAATGGCGGCGATGGGGTGATGTTGGGCGCCGGCGCAACCGCCAACATGATCGCGCGGATCTGCGCGGCGCACGCCCGGCTGGGGGCGACCGGCATCATGCCCACGCTGATCACCGACCGCCCCGAGGTCACCGCGCAGGTGATCGAGGCCGGCATCGCTGCCGTGCGCGCGCGTGTTCCGGGCTTCCTGGGTCTGCATCTGGAGGGCCCGCATCTGGACCCGCGCCGCGCCGGGGCGCACGATCCCGCCCTGATCCGCCCGATGACCGAGCCTGACCTCGCCGCGCTGGAAATCGCCGCCCGCGCCCTTCCGGCGCTGATGGTCACCCTGGCGCCCGAGGCCGCGACGGCAGAGCAGATCGCCCGGCTCGCCCGCGCCGGCGCCGTGGTCAGCCTGGGCCACAGCGACTGCGCGTCCGAGGCCGCCGAGGCTGCCTTTGCCGCCGGCGCCCGCGCGGTCACGCATCTCTTCAACGCCATGAGCCAGTTGGCCGGGCGCGCGCCGGGTCTGGTCGGCGCGTCGCTTGCCGGGCCGGTTCATGCCGGGATCATCGCCGATGGCGTGCATGTGGCCGATGCCGCGCTGCGCACGGCGCTGGCCGCCAAGGCGCCCGACCGGCTGTTCGTGGTCTCGGACGCGATGGCGGTAGCGGGGACGGGCCTGACAGCATTCACCCTCGGCGCGCGGCGGATCGCGCGGGCGGACGGCCGGTTGACGCTTGCCGACGGCACGCTGGCCGGGGCCGATATCAGCCTGCCGCGATCGATCGCGCATCTGACCCGTCTGGGCTGCGACCCGGCGCGCGCGCTCGCCATGGCGACGCGGATCCCGGCCGGGCTGGTCGGCGCGCGGGATCGCGGCGCGCTCGGCCCCGGCCTGCCCGCCGACTTCGTGCATCTCGATGCGGACATGATGCTGCGCGCTGTCTGGCAGTCTGGCGAACGGCTGCCGCAGGCCGCCCCTGACCGGGGTGCTGCCGGATGACGGCCTTCGATCACCCCGCCCCGCCCACCGGAAAAGGTGCTCGACAGCCGGGCGGGGATGCGGATTATGGACCCATGCCCGCTGCGCACCCTGCCTTTCTCGACCACACGCCGCCGCTCGCCATCGCCCATCGCGGCGGCGCGCTCGAGGTCGAGGAGAACACGTTGCCCGCCTTCGCCCATGCCGCCGCGCTGGGCTACGGCCATATCGAGATCGACGTTCATGCCAGCCGCGACGGCGAGGTGGTCGTGCATCACGATCCGACCTTCGAGCGGATGACGGGCGAAAAGCGGGCCGTCGGCGAACTCGACTGGTACCAGATCAGCCGCCTGCGCACGCATGGCGGGGCCGAGATCCCGCGGCTCGAGGCGGTGCTCGAGGCCTTCCCCGACCTCTGCTTCACCATCGAGGCGAAATCCGACGCCGTGGTCGAGCCTCTGGCGGCCGTCATCCGGCGTTCGGGGGCGCTGGACCGGGTCTGCGTCGGCGCCTTTCGCGCCGCCCGCACGCGCCGGCTGCGAGAGTTGTTGGGCGAGGATCTGGCCTGGTCGCCCGCCTATGTCGGTGTGATCGGGGTGATGCTCCGGGGCTTTGGCCTGCCGGTGCCGGCGGGGAAATTTCGTGTCGTGCAGGTGCCGCCGCGCTATCGCGGCATACCTGTCGTCACGCGGCGCTTCGTGCGCGCGGCGCATGCGGCCGGCATCCGCGTGCAGGTCTGGACGGTGGACGACGAGGCCCAGATGACACGGCTCCTGGACCTGGGCGTGGACGGGATCATGACCGACCGGCCGAGCCTTCTGAAAGAGGTGCTGATCCGCCGCGGTCAGTGGCACGGCGCATGAGCGGCATGCTGGCGGGCCTGCGCATCGTCGAGATCGAGGGACTCGGCCCCGGCCCCTTCGCCGCGATGTGGCTGGCGGACCAGGGCGCCGAGGTGATCTGCATCCAGCGCCCGGGCGGCGCGGCGGCCCCCGGTGTGCCCGACCGCTCGATCCTGAACCGCGGCAAGAAGACCATTGCGCTCGATCTGAAGGCGAAGGCCGACATGGCCGTCGTGCGCGGGCTCATCGCTTCGGCCGACGGACTGATCGAGGGGTTCCGTCCCGGCGTGATGGAGCGTCTTGGCCTGGGGCCGGAGGCCGCGCAGGCGCTCAATCCCCGGCTGGTCTACGGCCGGATGACAGGCTGGGGCCAGGAGGGGCCGCGCGCAAGCGAGGCCGGGCACGACCTGAACTACATCGCGCTCTCGGGCGCGCTCTGGTATGCGGGCCTGCCCGGCCAGCCGCCGGTGACGCCGGCCACGCTTGTGGGCGATATCGGCGGCGGTGCGATGTATCTGGTGGCCGGCATGCTGGCCGGGCTCATCCGCGCTGGCCGTACCGGGCAGGGAACGGTCGTCGATGCCGCCATCGTCGACGGCTCGGCGCATATGCTGGCGCTTCTGATGTCGATGGCGCCCGCTGGCATGCTGGAGGAGGCGCGCGGCAAAAGCCTTCTCGACGGGCCGCACTGGTCGCGCAGCTATGCCTGCAAGGATGGCGGCTTCATCTCGGTGCAATGCCTCGAGGCGAAGTTCTACGCCACCTTCCTTGCGGTGCTCGGGCTTGGCGAGGACGCCGATTTCGCGCGCCAGTACGAGGCAGAGACCTGGCCGCGCGCCGCGCAGCGGCTCGAGGCTCTGTTCGCCAGCCAGCCGCGCGACCATTGGGCCGCGCTCTTCGCCGGGACCGACGCCTGCGTGGCCCCCGTGCTCAGCCCCTGGGAGGCGGCGCGCGATCCGCACATGGCGGCGCGCGCGACCTGGTCCGATCGGGCGGAGGCCCTGCAACCCGCCCCGGCGCCCCGCTTCGATGCCGCGGCGCCGGCACCCGGCGCGATCCCGGCGCGCGACGCGCATCGCGCCCAGCTCCTCGCCGACTTGCGGATGCGCGGCCTGCTCGACACTGAGACGGGTTAGACCCCGCGCGGTTGCACCAGTTTGGCCAAGCTGGTAAGACTGCGCGGGAATTGGCATCTAAGTCGCTGATTTCGGGCGCGATAACATTTGCTTCCGCCACCGCCCCGGCGCAAGGACACCCGATGAGCATCCATCTGCATCGCAACGATCTGCCCGACGGGCTGGATCTGGGCCCCGTCGTCGCCATCGATTGCGAGACGATGGGCCTCAACCCGCATCGCGACCGGCTCTGCCTCGTGCAGCTCTCGGCGGGCGACGGCGACGCGCATCTGGTGCAGGTCGCCCAGGGCGGCGCGCCGGCGCCGAACCTTGCCGCGCTCTTGGGCGACCCGGATGTGCTGAAACTCTTTCATTTCGGACGTTTCGACATCGCGGTCCTGCTGCATCGCTTCGACGTCCTGACCGCGCCGGTCTGGTGCACCAAGATCGCCTCGAAACTCACCCGCACCTATACCGACCGCCACGGGCTGAAATACCTGGTGTCCGAGCTTCTCGACATCGACATCTCGAAGCAGCAGCAAAGCTCGGACTGGGGCGCGGCGGAACTGAGCGCGGCGCAGATGGAATACGCGGCTTCGGACGTGCTGCATCTGCACAAGCTCAAGGCGGCGCTGCAGCCGATGCTGGCGCGCGAGGGGCGGGTGGCGCTGGCGCAGGCCTGTTTCGACTTCCTGCCGGCCCGCGCCGCGCTCGATCTCGCCGGCTGGCCAGAGACCGACATCTTCGCGCATTGAGGGGCGGAATGGACGCGCCTGCACGTTTCGATCGGCGGCATTCGCGCCTCGTCTGGGCGCTGAAGGTGGCGCTGCCCCTCACCGCGCTGGCGCTTCTGTCCATGGTGTTCCTCTTCGCCGAAACGGTCGATCCCACCCGCGCGATCCCGCTGGCCGAAATCGATGTCGAGGAACGCGCCCGCGATCCCCGCGTGTCGGGCGCCAGTTTCGCCGGTGTCACCGATGGCGGCGCGGCCCTGCGCATCACCGCCGAGACGGCGCGCACCGACCCCGGCGCGGTCCTCAGGCTCGAGGCGTCGGGACTGACGCTGGCGCTCGAAGGGCCGCAGGGCGGTCGCGTCACAGCGCGCGCCGACAGCGGCGCCATCGACCGCGGCGACGGCTATTTCGAGATGACCGGCGCGATCGAGCTGACCGCGACGCCCGGATACCGGCTGGAAAGCGAACGGATCACCGGCGCGCTCGATCGCACCTGGCTCTCGTCGCCGGGCCCGATCTCCGGGGATGCGCCGGCGGGCGAGTTCGAGGCCGGCGCCCTGCGCGTGACCCAGGATCCCCGTGGGCCGGGCAACCAGCGCCTTGTCTTCACCGGCGGGGTCAGGCTTCTATACCACCCGCAGGATCAGGAGTAAGCCATGCCGCGTCCCCAACGCCAGCCCCTCGCCGCCCTGATTGCCGCGTCTCTCTGCCTCGCGCTCGCCGGCTTGCCGCAGGCGGCGCTGGCGCAGGACACGCAGATTCGGCTGGGCCAGTCACTGCGGCTGGCCGACGCGCCC
>SLKW01000053.1 GCA_007134405.1 Paracoccaceae bacterium | reverse complement strand
CCCGGCCGCTTCAAAGAGCCGGACAAGCTCCTCGCCATGCTCAGCGACGTGCAGAGCGCCCAAAAATATGCTGAGCGAGGACGCCGATAAGTCTCGGGCGGCACTACAGAGCCGCCCTCAACTCCGCATAATCATACGCTCGGCATAATTGCGGAAGTCCACGGGCCTGGTCGCCATCACGACGCGCACCGCCTGATCCGGGAAGATCACAGCGCGCGCCTCAGTGCCGCCGCGACCGAGGCCGCCCGATCCGCCGAACAGGCCGACGGCACATGCAGCACCATCCCGGAAATCTCGATCCGCAGATCGCCGCCCGCCGCCGGCAGGTCGCCCCCTTCGGTTCCGGAGGCTCCAGCAGGAGCGGCACGAAGGATGGCTCCTGCTCCGCCGGCAGCGTAAGGAGCCCTCTGCGCGCAAGACTGCGCCAGCTCGACAGATGCCGCGCAGCGACCCCATAACGCGCCGCCACATCGCAGACCCGTGCGCCGCAAAGAAAGCTTTCCGCGACGATCCGCGCCTTTACATCTTCTGGCCAACGACGGCGACCGGTCGGGCCTTCCAGCACCTCGAGCCGCGAAACCCCTTCGCGGACCTCCATCCGGTGCTCAGTTTGGTGATCCATGACAACGCTCCCGCAGGTTCAACTCCCTGCATCGCATGCATGAAACCGCTCCAGCGAAAAACCGCGGCTCCCACCCACCGCTTACTTCACATCAGTGCGTCAGAAAACTGAAAACGTGCCAATGAGCCCACGGACGAAGCCGCTCCGCGGCAACCCGCCCTATGGTGGTCGATGGGGCAGAACTGACCCTGGTCGGCCCGTGGCACTGGTTGCCGCGTTTCTCGTAAGGCACTGTCGCCCGCATCACTGAAACAACGCTCGATACCCCCCACCATGTCCAAGAAAGCCCTGTACAAGGAGAATCTCGAAAAACTCGGCGCCGAGAAGCTCGCTGAGTTGGTCATAGACCTGGTTCAGGGCAGTGCCGCACTTCAGCGCCGTGCGAGGCATCTGGACTACAACCGAGATCGGCTTCTACACAGTCCTGGTCTCGACGGATTGTGAGCCGGTTGAGGACTTCCGCTGCCGAACCCTGGTCTCCGGGGCCCTGTGGTTCCACCGCCAGATGATCTCGGCGAGGTATCGCTGGAGGTGCTTCCGTCCCAGGCGATGATACACGCCGATCAGGGCACGCTGGACGACCGCGTTCACAGCCTCCACAGTATTGATGTGCGCCGCGGTCTTTCTGTTGGCATACTGGCGCTTGTTGTGCTGGACGGTGAGGTGGTTGGCGAACGAGGCGCCGATCTTATGATAGCTGGAGTTCTTGTCGGTGATCAGCACCGAGGCGGGGTCGATCCAGTCCTCAATGATGGGCTTCATCGTGCACCCTTGGGCATTCGGTATCAGCGTGGCTCGAGCCTGACCGTTCCGCGCGGCAGCAACGAGCGCGATCGGCTTGCCTGTTCCTCGCCCACGCATGTTCTTGACGCCATGGCGGAACTTGGGCTTGCCGCCGACGAAAGTCTCGTCGACCTCGACCACTCCCGACAGTCGGCCGGCAATGCCCTGCCGATCATCCATCATTTCGCGGATGGCGTGGCCGAGCTTCCACGCGGTCTTCTGGTTCACACCCAGAATGCGCGACATCACGACCGACGAGATGCCCTTGGAAGACGTCAGCACGAGGAACATCGCGGCGACCCAAGTTCGAAGATCGAGCTTCGTCGCGTGAAGCGGCGTCCTGGTGGTGACGGTGAACTGGCGACGACATTCTGTCTCGGCGCACTGATACAGGCCGGGGCGCACGGACGTACCGCGCAGCGGGCGGAAGCTCAGGCTGCCGCAATGCGGACAGAACCTAACATCGCCCCAGATGGCGTTCTCGAGGAAGAGCCGCGCGTGACGTTCGGTAGGCATTTTCTTCCAGACATGGTGTGTGGCGCGACCTGGTTTCCCGCGCTTCTGGAGCGATCGTGCCGATTTTGCCGCGATCGTTTCTCGTGCGCCCAACTAAACGGCTTCTCGAGGTTCGATCATCGCGAGACGGCGCCGTAGAGTGACACGGCCAACACCTTGTGGAAGTTGGAGAGGTCTGCGGAAAAGGTTTCAGGTTCCTCGGCCGGAAGACGTGCGGGTCGATCCCCGGGCTCGGGCAGGTCAGGGACCCATACAGTATATGGCTGCGCCCTCGCATGTTGATGCGAGAGCGCAGCTGAAGTTTTCTGCCAAGTTGGCAAGCCTCGGCGGCGAAACCTCAGGCTCCGGTGTGGATTATTTCCACGGCCTTGGGCGGGCGCGACTTCACCACGGCAGCTGCGCGCATCGCCGCAGGTGCCCGCAGCAAGCGCATGCCGTTGAGGATGACGATCAGGACCGACAGCTGATGGACCAGCATGCCACCCGCCATATGGATCGAGCCACCATAGACCCCGACCAGAAGGCCGAGAACGGTCAGCACCGCGATCACCAGGTTCTGGCGCATGTTCCGCAATGTGGCGCGCGAGATCTCCATTGCCTCGGCGACCTTGCCCAGATCATCTGTCATGAGCGCGATGTCCGCCGTCTCGATGGCAATGTCGCTGCCGCTGGCGCCCATGGCGATGCTGATATCGGCCGCGGCGAGCGCCGGGGCGTCGTTGATGCCGTCGCCGACCATCGCCACGCGGAATCCCTCGGCCCGCATTGCCCGTATCCGCTCGAGCTTCTGGTCCGGCATCATCGCCGCGTGCACCTCGTCCACACCGACCGCGGCGGCGATCGCCTCGGCTGCCGGGCGCTGGTCGCCGGTCAACATCACCACCCGGCGCACGCCAAGCGCGTGGAGCCGGTCGATCATCGGCGCGGCGCTGGCGCGCGGCAGGTCGGCCAGCGCCAGCAACCCGGCGATTTCGCCATCGCGCGCCACGATCACCACGGTGTGGCCAAGCCCGTGGAGGCGGGCGATACTGTCCTTGACCTCCGAGCTGAAGGCGATGCCGAGATGATCGAACAGACGGTGGCTGCCGACGGCGATCTGCGCACCGTCGTGGCGGGCAACGAGGCCCATGCCGGCGATTTCCTCCAGCGACCCGGCCGTAGGCAAGGAGCCTTTCGCTCGCGCCGCCTCGATGATCGGACGACCGAGCGGGTGGTTCGAGCCGGTTTCGGCGATTGCCGCCCACCGGAGCACGTCTTCCTTGCTTTGACCCGCCAGCGCCACGACTTCGGCCAGACGCGGCCTGCCCTCGGTCAGCGTGCCGGTCTTGTCGAGCGCCAGGGCGGTGATCCGACCGGCGTTCTCCAGGTGCTCGCCGCCCTTGATCAGGATGCCGGCACGGGCAGCCCGGCCTATACCTGCCACCACCGAGACGGGGGTCGAGATGACCAGGGCGCCGGGGCAACTGACCACGAGCAGCGTCAGGGCCAGCTCGATGTCGCGCGTGACGAGGTAGCTGACGACCGCCATCACGAACACGCCGGGCGTATACCAGCGCCCGAAGCTTTCGATCATCCGCTGCGCCGGGGCCTTGGCCTCCTGCGCCTCCTCGACGCGGCTGATGATCCGCGCCAGCGTCGTATCCGCCCCGACGCCGGTCGCACGCAGGTGCAGTAATCCGTTCTCCGCGAGCGTGCCGGCAAAGACGCGCGAACCGGGCGACTTCTCCGCCGGAATCGGCTCGCCGGTGATTGCTGCCTCGTTGACGGCGGCAGTGCCTTCGATCACCTCGCCGTCGACCGGCAGGCGCTGCCCGGCCTTCACCAGAACGGTTTCGCCAGGCAGGACTTCGTGGGCGGCGATTTCGGTCGCCTCGCCGTCGCGCAGCACGGTCGCAGTCACCGGGGCGGCATCGAGCAGCGCCTTCAGTGCGCCGCGCGTGCGGCTCATGGTGCGCGACTCCAGCCAGGCCCCCAGCATGAAGAGGAAGGTGACGGCCGCCGCTTCCCAATGGTTGTCGATGAAGAGCGCCCCGGCGGCCGCGACGACGACCAGGATCTCGATGCTGAGGTGGCGCAGCCGCAACGACGCCCAAGCCCTTAGCGCGATGTCGTAGCCGGCCAAAAGAGCGGCGGCGGTCATCAGCGGCGCCCAGGGGGTGGCCAGGCCGAAGCCGTAATAGGCGACCAGCGCGGCGATTATGACGATCCCGCTGGCCAGCGTCAGCCATTTGCGCCGGGTGACGGGATGCCTGTAGACGGCGATGAGCCGGGAAAACATGGGGTAGTCTCCTTAATTGGCAGACCTCGCCGTGGGAAAGGGGCAGAGCTCCGGAGCATCGGGCGGGGAACCGGGTTTCAAATGGTCCGGTGCTCGACCGAAATGCGGGTTTCCCCTGCGTCGGATGACGCAGGGGAATGGGGTCAGAATGCAGAAGGCCTCGCGGTATATCCGGTCCTGGCGATGGAGCTGACCAGGGCGGACACGCCGCTGAGCGCGGGATCATGCTCGACGTCGATGCGCCCGCTGGAGAACTTGACTTCCACCTTCGTCACCCCGGGCAGCGCCAGAAGCGACTTCTCGATCTTCGGAACGCAGCTGGGGCAGGAGAGCTCATCGCTGCGCAGCACGGTGCGGATTTGCGTGGAGGGCATGGTCGATCCTTTCGGTTCATCGTCGTTGCTACTGAGCCTGAGATGGGGACACACTGGACGCACAGGGATTGGCGAAAACGGAAAGGTCGGCTTGCATGGATGCACAGGTTGCGAATTGGGACGACTTGCGGATGTTTCTCGCCGTGGCACGGACGGGAAGCCTGTCCGGCGCGGCGCGACGTCTCGGCGTCAACCATTCGACGGTGTTTCGCCGGATCGCCGGTTTCGAGGCGGCGATCGGCGTGCGCCTGTTCGAACGACTGCCGACCGGTTATGCGCTGACCCCGGCAGGCGTGGATACGCTGGGAACGGCCGAACGCGTCGAGGCCGATATCGCCGCCCTCGACCGCACCGTCACCGGCCAGGACCTTCGGCTGAGCGGCATCGTGCGTATCACCGCCACCGACTTTCTTGCCTTCTGGCTGCTGCCCGATCATCTGGCCAGGTTCCGCACCACCTATCGGGGCATCGAGATCGAGTTGGTCGTCGGCAACGAGGCGCTCAACCTGTCCCGGCGCGAGACCGACATCGCTCTGCGGATCGGAAACACTCCGCCGGAGACGCTGGTAGGTCGACGGGTCGGGCGACTAACTTTCGCGATCTACGCCGCACCGGCCTATCACGCGGCCAAGCCCCACATCGTCCTGGATCAGCATGACTGGATCGGCCTCGACGAGGCGCACGCGGCGCTTGCCCGCCGCTTCGAGGAATTCCTTCCCGGCGTGCGGCCCGCGATCCGTTCGAACTCGGTCGCCTGCACCGTACGGTTGGCCAAGGCGGGCTTGGGTCTGGCGGTGCTGCCCCGCGCCATCGCCGAGAGGACAGCCGATCTGATCCGCGTCGCCGAGGTACCCGAAACCTTCAGCCTGGATCTCTGGCTGCTCACCCACGAGGATCTGCGCCACACCGCCCGCATCCGCGCCGTGCTGGATTTCCTGGCAACGTCCCTCGCCGAGGCGATCGGGACGATCGGCAAGGGTGACGGGTAAACGGTGGTGGCGGTCGTTCATCTTGTCTTCAACAACCCAGGTTCACGCCGACTTTCGAGGATGAGAGCGCGATAGTCGCTGACTATGACCTTCTCGCGCCAGCTCGCGTCTTGGCGAACGGTAAACCTTCGCCTCAAGCCCCGGCGTTCCCTGCAATCCCCCCTGCCTTGGCCGCCAGCGCGAGGCCGCCACGGGACCCGACTGAAGCCAACGGCGGGTTTGCTCCGGTTTTTGCCGGGCCTCCTTCACCTTCTCGTCAGGGTCCTGCTGGCCGGCTACTCCCCAGCACGCGCGAGCAGCGGTGCTGGGTGCACAAGGCGAGAAATTCGGCGACAGTTTGCCTCTGTTGTCATTCTGCACGTTCACTGCCCCATCCACCATGTATTTTTGCTCGCAGGCGGGAAAGGCAAAATTGGATAGCTGACCTACGCAGATGCGACAATGTTGCACGCCAGCGCGAATGGCCGCTTGTGGAAACTGCGCCGCAGCATGCGGCGGACGACGAACGGCCTCTGTGGATGGCCCCTGCTTTGCAAGAGCTTTTCTTGTGATTTTGCGGTGTCTGCGTCAGCACAGTCGTCTGTTCGGCCTGTTTGCGTGGCATCTTCGGGATGCCACTGGCCCTGATGAGTTCCGCAAGCGAGGTTCCAATCGGCTTTGCGACCTCGAGAGCCGCTGACATTCACGGAGTGTCCTTGCTCTTGGTTGACTTCGTTCCGCATCATCACGATTCAAGCGTCTTGCATCTCGCGCCGGCCGTGCTGTCAGGTGCTCGGCAGGCGGTAGTCCT
>SLKW01000491.1 GCA_007134405.1 Paracoccaceae bacterium | reverse complement strand
GGCCCAACGCGAGGTGGAGCGCCAGAAATAGACCAACCGGTTCGGCGCATTGTCGAGCGGGTGACCCTCGGCAGCGTATTCGGCCATCGATTCAGCGTAGAGCCGGGTATTGGGCACCTCGGCCAGCTCGCTCAGCGCGAACCAGTTGATTGCCGCCCAGTGTCCGGTGTTGCAAAAGCTCACGGTCAGGGGCGAATCGGTGTAGCCCTCGCGCTCGGCCAGATCGCGGATCTTCTCGGCTCCAAGCATATGGTTGCCGTCAAAGAATTGCTCGTAGGTCATGTTGTTCGAATTGCGAATCGTGCCCGGCGCGGCGATCGACCATTGCAGGCCCTCGAAAAAACCGGTGGGGCGCGCATCGATCAGCCGCGAGTCGCCCGCCTCGGCGAGTTCGACAACCTCTTCGGTCGAGACACGCCAAGTGTCCTTCCAGACAAAGTCATACTGGGTAGGTGCGATGCCCGCGGCGCTGGTCGAGATCGGCAAACCGGCCTCTTGCCAGGCCGCAAACCCGCCGTTCAGCAGCGCAAGATCCTCGACCCCGAGCGATTTGAGGGTCCAGTAAACGCGGGCAGCGGCGCCCATGTCGGTCGGGTCGGCCCCGGCATGGACGACAACCGTTGGCGTCTCGGACGTCAGGCCCAAGGTGCGCGCGAGTTCGGCAAACTCTTCACGGTCGCGCAGCGCACCGGGGTTTTCGGGGCTCGAGCGCCACTCGGCATAGGGCGCGGAGGCCGCGCCGGGAATGTGGCCCTCGGCAAAGTCGCCGGTGACGTGGACGACCCGGATTTCGTCGCCATGCGAGTCCAGCAACGCGGCAAGGTCGGCTGGCTGAAGGAGGGGCGACCAGCCCTCCGGCGCGGCAAAGACAGGAGCAACACCGAGGCCCGCGATCAGTGCGGTCGAAAAGGCAAGGCGAGTGGACTTCCGCATGGCAATCTCCTTCGTCGCGGACGCCGGAGACAGTCCGGCGCTCTTGGGCGGTCAGTTGTCACCGGGGATGGGCTTGGACAAGGGCGCGGGAAGGCGGTCGAGCGTCATCGCGGAAAGCTGCCCCAAACGGCGTCCCAGCGATTATTCAAGCGCAAAGCCGGTTTCCCGGCGGTGCTCTGGGTAAGGGAAAGGTTTCCCATCAGCGGTCCTGCGTGAGATCACGCGGTCTTTTTCGTCTAAAAGCGATAATATGCTGAAATCCCGCCGTCGCGCTGATGCAGTCACGCAGCGATTGCCAATCGCGCCGCGATGTTTCATTTCAAACCGAAAGCCGTGATTTCTTATGACCGACCAAACCAGCCTCGATACTGCAATGCAACGGATGCAGGCATCGCCCGATGACGCGGCAGCGCGCCTGCGGTTTCATTCCGAGTTGATCAATTCCGAAATTTTCGTCCTGCTAGAGGAGGAAGCGCGCGGTGACAATTTGCGCCCGCGCGTCTTCGATCTGGCGGATGCCCACGCCGTGCTGGCATTTGACAGCGAGGCGCGAATGGTGGGTTTCGCCGGCCAGAGGGTTGCCTATGCGGCGCTTCCGGGCCGAGTGCTGGTGACTATGCTGGTCGAAGCGCGGGCCGGTCTGTCGTTGATCGTCAATGCCGACGCACCGCATGCCGAGCTTCTGCCTCCCGAACTGCTTGACTGGCTTGCACAGACCCTTGCTGCGCCGCCCCCGGTCGCAGATGAAGCGATGCCCGAAGGGTTCAGTGCGCCTGAACTGCCTGCGTCATCCCTGGCCTTGCTGGTCCCGGCGCTTGAAAGACGGCTTTCCGGCGTGCCGGGTTTGCAGGCGGCAGTGCTGGCGGAAGTGAGCTGGCAGGGTGGCGCGAGGGGGCCTGTCCTGGCGCTCGCCGGGGTGCCCGAACCAGCCCGGCCAGCTCTGGCGCGGGCGGTGGCCGAGGCGCTTGAACTGTCGGGGCTGGCGGACAGCGGCCTCGACGTGGTGTTTCCAGGACCGGCGGCCATGGCGCGGATCGCCGAGGTGGGCCGCCCGCTTGCGCCCGCGCCGTTCGCGCCCAGTACCGGCGTAACGGACGGAATGTCCGGCACCACCCCCGGCATGGACCCGTCGCGGCCCCCGCGCCTGAAGTGATCGGTGGGGAAGGTGGTGCGGACACCGGGGCTCGAACCCGGACTCCCGTACGGGAAACGGATTTTCGCACCACTTCGGCTTCCGCCGCCGCCCGCCGTTCACCCAGCGCGGCGTTCGTGGTCCGGACTATCCCTTCAGCCTGGTTGCCCGAAAGCAACTGTAGCTGCGGCCCGTCTAGTCTCTACACCTTCCCGGACCGTTGCGGATCCGGGCTTGGCTCGGGATTGCCACCGGCACCACCCGTGAGGTTTCCCCGAATTTGAGCCGTTCTGCACCCGGCGTTTCCACCGGGGCACTCCTGTTCGCGCGGAACGCGCGGGTCGAAGTCCGTTGCGTCTACCAGTTTCGCCATGTCCGCCCGCGGCTTCCATAGCGCCTCGGCCACTGCCGCACAAGGCGCAAGGCGCTGCCGATAGGGCCTGAATCTTGGGGTAAAATGATACCTAATTCACAACTCATTGTAATAAAGAGAATTTTCTGCCGGTCCGGATCTTGACCTGCGTCGGTGAAGCTGTAGAAGGCGTCAATCCGGTTCGGGCAATCGCCCGGCCGCCTCAATTCACTCGACTGGGTTCGGACATGAAGACCTATACCGCGAAACCGGCGGAGATCGAGAAGAAGTGGATCCTGATCGATGCCGAAGGCATCGTTCTGGGCCGCCTCGCCACGATCGTCGCCAATCGCCTGCGCGGAAAGCACAAGGCGACTTTCACGCCCCATATGGACATGGGCGACAACGTCATCGTCATCAACGCCGACAAGGTGCAGATGACCGGCAAGAAGCGCGACGACAAGACCTATTACTGGCACACGGGCTATCCGGGCGGCATCAAGAGCCGGACGGCGCGCGATATCCTGGAAGGCAAGCACCCCGAACGCGTGGTGATGAAGGCCGTCCAGCGCATGCTGCCGGGCAACAAGCTTGCGAAGACGCAACTGACCAACCTGCGCGTCTATGCCGGCGCCGAGCACCCGCACGAGGCTCAGCAGCCCGAGGTGCTGGACCTGCGCGCGATGAACAAGAAGAACACGCGGAGCGCCTGATCATGGCCGAAGAGTTGAAGACCCTCGACGCGCTGAAGGACGCCGTGGCCGGCCAGGCCGCCGCCATGCCCGAGGCGCAAACCGAAACCCCGCGCGAGCCGGTGCGCGACGCGCTTGGCCGTTCCTACGCGACAGGCAAGCGCAAGGACGCCGTCGCCCGCGTCTGGATCAAGCCGGGCACCGGCAAGTTCCTGATCCGCGACCACAAGGGCAAGTTCATCGATTATTCCGAGTACTTCGCCCGTCCCGTGCTGCAGATGATCCTGCGCCAGCCTTTCCAGGTGGCGGGGGTGTCGGATCAGTTCGACGTCGTGGCCACCGTCGCCGGCGGCGGCCTGTCGGGCCAGGCGGGTGCCGTCAAGCACGGCATCTCGAAGGCGTTGCAGCTTTACGATCCGGCGCTGCGCCCGGCGCTGAAGGCGGCAGGGTTCCTGACCCGCGACGCCCGCGTCGTCGAGCGGAAGAAGTACGGCAAGCGCAAGGCGCGCCGGAGCTTCCAGTTTTCGAAGCGCTGATCCGGTCGCGTCCTATCTTGCGAGGGCCCGCTTCGGCGGGCCCTTTTGCGTGGTTGGCTGCGCAAATTGCGCACTTCTGAAAACCCATTGATCTGAATTGTAAATCGTGAAAATCAAAACCCTTTTTTAACTTGGTGCAGTGCCTCGCGACGGGACCTTCGTGTCTGGACGCTGAGGGCGCCGCGTGCTTGGTTGCCGGCGATACCGTGGCATACGGCGCTGCGGCGTATCACCACTACGGAAGGCAACGCGAGAGCGGAGAACGGACGCCCCATGATCGACAGAGCGGGCATCGCCGCGTCGCGCGGGCCGATGGCGACATTCATCGGGATCGGCATCGTCTGGGGCGCCTTCATGGCGACGCTGCCGGACCTGAAGGGCGCCCTGGGCATCAGCGACGGAGGCCTGGGCCTGGTGCTGATCTTCGGTTCGATCGCGGCGATTGCGATGATGCTGGCGGCGCCGCGTCTGGGCGGCCTGCTGGGCGCGCTGGCCTTGCCCCTTGGCGGCGCGGCGATGGGTGTGGCGCTGATGCTGCCCGCGCAGGCCGGATCGCCCGCCTGGTTTGCCGGCGCGATGCTGGCGATGGGCGGTTCCTCGGGTGCCGCAGATGTCTGGATGAACGCGCGCCTCGCCACGATCGAGGCGGCGCGGCGCATGAAGCTCATGAACCTCAACCACGCGATCTATTCCTTCGCCTATGCTGGGGCGGCGGCGGTGACCGGGCTGGCTCGCGCGGCGGGAATCGCGCCCTCGACGATCCTGACCGTGGCAGGGGTTCTGGTTCTGGCGCTGGCCCTGGCCGCGGTCGAGCGCGACGGAAAGATCGACGGTTTCGGGCGCCAGCGCGCCGCCGGGCCCGCGCGGCGCCTGGGCCCGGTGCCCGTATTGGCCGGGCTTCTGGCGTTGACCGCCTTCCTGACCGAGAACGCCGGCGAGGCGTGGTCGGCGCTTTTCATCGAGCGCGATCTCGGCGCGGCAACCGGGCAGGGTTCTTACGGACCGGCCCTGATGGCGGTGGCGATGGGGCTGGGACGGCTTGCCGGGCAGGCGATGGCGGCGCGGGTGGCCGACCGCACGCTCTTGCGGGGCGGTCTGATCGTGGCGGCAATCGGCGCGGCGGCCGTGGCGGCGGCCCCGGGGGTGATTGCGGCCTACGCGGCTTTCATGCTGATGGGGCTTGGCATCTCGGTCGTGGTGCCGACCGCCTTGGCCGTGGCGGGGCGGCTGGCCGAGCCTGCCGCGCGCAGCCGCGCCATCGCGCGCACCACGGTTCTGGGCTATCTGGGTTTCTTCCTGGGTCCGCCGGTTCTGGGCTTCGTGGCCGAGATGGCGGGGCTGCGCGCGTCCTACGGGTTGGTCGCGGCGCTGTTGCTGGGGGGATTGGCGTTGCAGATGCGATTGGCGCGGCTCGACCGGTGACAGATGTGCGAGCGCGCCTGAATGGGCTTTTCCTGCCGAGACAAGGGCGGTATGGGCTGCGACAGCGATGGACAGGAGGCGCGGATGAAGGCGGCGGTCATCACCTTTCCCGGATCGAACTGCGACCGCGACTTGGCGGTGGCCTTCCAGGCGGCGGGGGCCGAGGTCGTGCGCGTCTGGCACAAGGATGCCGAACTGCCCGCCGGCATCGACGTCGTGGGCCTGCCGGGCGGCTTTTCCTTCGGAGACTATCTGCGCTGCGGCGCGATCGCCGCGCGCTCGCCCATCGCGCGGGCGGTCAGCGCGTTCGCGCAGGGCGGTGGCTATGTCCTGGGCGTCTGCAACGGCTTCCAGGTCCTGCTGGAAACCGGGCTGCTGCCCGGCGCGCTGATGCGCAACGCGACGCTGCGCTTTGTCTGCAAGCCGGTGATGCTGGAGGTCGCCAGCACGGACAGCGCCTTTTCCGGCGGCTACGCGCCGGGCCAGCACATCACCATCCCGGTCGCCCATCACGATGGCAACTACTGCGCCGACGACGCGACGCTCGACCGGCTGGAGGGAGAGGGACGCGTGGCGTTCCGATACCTGGAGAATCCCAACGGCTCGATGCGCGACATTGCCGGAATCCTGTCCGAAAACCGCCGAATCCTGGGAATGATGCCGCATCCCGAACGGGCCATCGACCCCCATCATGGCGGGACGGATGGTCGCGCGCTCTTTGCCGGGCTGGTGGGCGCGCTGGTCGCCGCCTGACCCGGCGCGCGCGGCGCTTGAGTGGCGCCGGATGCGGGCGTAGACTGTCATGATGATGAGCGACACGAGCACCGACCGCGCCCAGACGACGGTGGGCAATACCGGGATGCCCGGCTGGGGCAAGCTCGTTGTCGGCGCGCTGGCGGTGGCCGCTGCGGTCACGGTCTGGCTGCTCAATGACTTCCTGACAGAGAATTTCACCGTCGATACCCGAAACCGAGCGGAAACGCGGCTGGTGCTGTATTCGGGCAACATCCAGTCCGAGATGCAGCGCACGCAGGTGGTGCCGATCCTGCTGGCCCGGGACCCGGCGCTGCGCGAGGCGCTGCAATCGGGCAATTACGCCATGATCTCGCAGCTGCTGATGGCCGTTCAGTCCGAGATCGGCGCGGGTGCGATCGAATTGATGGATGCGACCGGCCGCGTCGTGGGCGCGACCGACCGCAACCGGCTTGGCGTCACGCGCACCCAGGATGTGCATTTCGTCGAGGCGCGCCGCGCCAACGAGACCGTCTTTGCCGTGCACGAGCGCGATACCGGCGGCTATGGCTTTGCCTT
>SLKW01000440.1 GCA_007134405.1 Paracoccaceae bacterium | reverse complement strand
GGAGCCGGTGGCGAAGAGTGCCATTCCCTGGGTCCCGCCGCCCCCGCCGCGGCCCCGGGCCGGCACGGACGGTGCCGCGATCGCCCTGGCGGCCCCCGAGAGCCGCCCCACCGGCGTGCAATCCGACGCCCTGCCCGAGGGGCCGCCCGCCAGAGGGTTGACGGAGGCGGGCGGCGCCCTGGACCCAGAGCCCGCGGCGCAGACCGCGCTTGCCCCGCCCCCCGCAATGCCGGACCCGGCCGCATCGCAGGACCCCGGCGCGCTGCCGCAAGCCTTCGTCCTGCGCCAGGGCGGCAGCGTCGAGGTGAGCGGCCCCGCGCCGCAGCCCGCCGATGCCGTGGTGATCGATGCGATCAGCTATTCCGACAGCGGCGCCGTGCAGATATCGGGCCGCGCCGGCCGGGCGGACCCCGAGGCGCGCGTACAGCTCTACCTCGACAACGAGCCGCTGGCGCTGGCCCGGGCGGAGCGCGGCGGCTGGTCGGTCGCCGTGCCCGACCTGGCGCCGGGCCTATACACGCTGCGCGCCGACCAACTGGCCGAGGATGGGCGCGTGGTCACCCGGTTCGAGACGCCCTTCCAGCGCGCCACGCCCGAGGATATCGCCCGCCCCCCTGCCCGCCCGGGCCGCGACGGCGAAGCGCAAGCGCAACTCATCACCGTGCAGCCGGGCAATTCGCTCTGGCGGATCTCGCGCGAGCGGTACGGCGAGGGGGTGCGCTACGTGCAGATCTACCAAGCCAACCTGGACCAGATCCGCGACCCGGACCTGATCTATCCCGGCCAGATCTTCGTCCTGCCCGACTGAGCTGCCCTTTCCTTTGCCGCCTGCCGCCGCTAGGTCACACGGGCACGCAGCACGGAACCAATCCCGCATGACCATCGCCAGCGACACGCCAGCGACCGCCCTGCCCGACCGCTCGGCAAACGAGGCCACGGGCTGGGCGACGGTGCGCAAGGTCGGCCCCTATCTGTGGCCGCCGGGCGAGACGGGGGTCAAGGTCCGCGTCGTCACCGCACTGGCCCTTCTGGTCATAGCCAAGCTGATCGCGGTGGGTACACCCCTGATCTACCGCGCGGCGGTCGATGCGCTGGCGCCGGCGGACGCCGGGACCGGCTGGCTGGTGGGCGTGGGCGCGGTGGGGCTGACCGTGGCCTACGGCATGGCGCGGCTGCTCAACGTCGGGTTCCAGCAGCTGCGCGACGCGGTCTTTGCCGTCGTCGGCCAGCGCGCGCTGCGGCGGCTGGCGCTGGAGACCTTCACCCATATCCACCGCCTCAGCCTCAGCTATCACCTGACGCGCAAGACCGGGGGGCTCAGCCGGATCATCGAGCGGGGGGTGAAGGGCGTCGATTTCCTGTTGCGCTTCCTGCTGTTTTCGATCGGGCCGCTGGTGCTGGAACTGCTGCTCATCGCGATCATCTTCGTGGTGCTTTTCGATGCGCGCTACCTGGCCGCCATCGTGGTGACGATCGCTCTCTATATCTGGTTCACCTTCAAGATCACCGAGTGGCGAGTGAAAATCCGCCGCGAGATGAACAACCAGGATACCGATGCCAACCAGAAGGCCATCGACAGCCTGTTGAACTTCGAAACCGTCAAGTATTTCAACGCCGAGGCGCGCGAGGCGCGGCGCTATGACGGGGCGATGGAGAAATACGAAAGCGCCGCGCTGAAGACCGCCTATTCGCTGGCGTTTCTCAACAGCGGCCAGTCGGCGATCATCACCGCGGGGCTGGTGATCGTCATGGTGCTGGCCGCCATCGGCGTCGAACAGGGCACGCTGACGGTGGGCGATTTCGTCATGGTCAACGCCTACATGATCCAGATCACCATGCCGCTGAACTTCCTGGGCACCGTCTACCGGGAGATCCGGCAGTCGCTTGTGGACATGGGCGAGATGTTCGGCCTGCTGGAGCAACCGCCCGACGTGGTGGAAGCGCCGGACGCCAAGCCCTTGAAACTGAAGGGCGGCGCGGTGCGGCTGGAGAATGTGCGTTTCGCCTACGACCCGGCGCGGCCGATCCTGAAGGGGATCACGCTGGATGTGCCGGCGGGCGCGAAGGTGGCGCTGGTCGGCGCGTCGGGGTCGGGGAAGTCGACGATCGGGCGGCTTCTGTTTCGGTTTTACGATGTGTCCGGCGGGCGGTTGCTGATCGACGGGCAGGACGTGCGCGAGGTCACGATCGACAGCCTGCATCGGTCGATTGGCGTGGTGCCGCAGGATACGGTGCTGTTCAACGACTCGATCTTCTACAATATCGCCTATGGGAAGGACGATGCGACGCGCGCCGAGGTGGTCGCAGCAGCGAAGGCGGCGCGCATCCACGACTTCGTCGAGACCCTGCCCGAGGGCTATGACACGCCGGTCGGCGAGCGGGGGCTCAAGCTGTCGGGCGGCGAGAAGCAGCGCGTAGGCATCGCGCGTACCCTACTGAAAAACCCTGCGATTCTGCTTCTGGACGAGGCGACCTCGGCGCTCGATACGCAGACCGAGCGGGACATCCAGGAGAGCCTGCGCGCCATGGGCAAGGGGCGCACGGTGATCACCATCGCGCACCGGTTGTCGACCGTCGTGGATGCCGACCGGATCGTGGTGCTGGAGGCCGGCGAGATCGTCGAGGAGGGCACGCACGAGGCCCTGCTGGCGACCGGCGGGCGCTATTCGGCGATGTGGGCGCGGCAGGCGCGCGAGGGGTCGGAGAGCGCCTGAACCTCCGCTGGCACGCGTATGGCAGACGTGTGGCAAGCGGGTGGCAAGTGGGTGGCAGGTGGGTGGCAGGTGGGTGGCAGAAGCGCGCGGTGGGGGAGTGTTTCGGTAACGGACGGGTCCGGCCGCAGAGCTGCGCGCCGGTCGGGTGCCGCGCCGGAAGGCACCGGCGGTCTTGCGTATTTTCGGCAAGATGAAAGGGCGGGCGTGGCGCGCGCGGTCAGGCGGCGAGGGCCTTGAAGCGCAGGCGCACGTAGTCGGCGTGCCAGGTTCCGGTCTCGTCGCGCAGATGGGTCAGGCGGCGTTCGGTGTCGGCGGCGACAGATGCGCGGGCGGCGGGGTCGAGGCCGGGCATGAAGGGGGCGCCGAAGGTTTCGAGCCAGCCGGCCATCCCGGTCGGCAGCGGCGTCGGGCGGGGGATGAGCGCGATGGACTCGACCGCGAAGCCCGCCGCCTCGAGCCGGGCGCGCTGCGCGGCGGGTGTCGGGAAGTCCCAGGGCAAGGGCGGGACCGGATGGCCGGCGGCCTCGAGGCTGGCGTTGAGCGCGGTGACAACAGCAGCGACGTTGCCGAAGCCGCCCTGCTCGGCGATCAGCCGCCCGCCCGGCCTGAGCGCGGCGCGGGCGTGGCGCAGGACGCGGGCCGGGTCGCGCATCCAGTGCAGCGCGGCATTCGAGAAGATCGCGTCGTAACAGGCTGAACCGAAAGGGTCGTGCGCGTCCTGTTCCAGAACGCTGAGGCCGCGCGCGCGGGCCCGGGCCGCCATCGAGGGGTCGGGCTCCAGCCCCGTGACGCGGGCGCCGGTTGCGGCGATGCGCAGGGTCAGCGCCCCGTCGCCGCAACCGAGGTCGAGGATCGCCTCGTCCGGTGCGGGCGCCAGCAGATCGAGCACCGCTGCGCCCAGTTCGGAAACGAAGCCCGCATGGCGCGCATAGCCTTCGGCATCCCAGTCCTGGCCCGCGCGGGGGCGGTTGCCTGTCATCGTTTAACCGTTTTCAGATAATGAGTTGCGATGGATTGCTCACTCCATGTCTCAACTTCTCAGGGTTTAACGAAGATCTCGGCCGGCAGGGTGCAAAACTTTTCCACCCCGTCCTCGGTGATGAGGATGCTCTCGGTGATCTCGAGCCCGCCATCGTCGAGCCAGAGCGCCGGCATGAAGTGAAAGCACATACCCGGTTCCAGCACCGTGCGGTCGCCGCGGCGCAGGGACATGGTGCGCTCGCCCCAATCCGGCGGGTAGCTGAGGCCGATCGAATAACCGCAGCGGTTTTCCTTGTAGAAGCCAAAACGTTCCAGCGTGGTGCTGAAGGCGTGTGCGATGTCTTCGCAGGTATTGCCCGGCCGCGCCTGCGCGAGGCCCGCCGCGGTCGCCTCGAGCACGGCTTCCTCGGCCAGGCGGTATTTGGTGGGAGGTTCCTCGAAGAAGAGCGTGCGTGAGAGCGGCAGGTGGTAGCGGCGATAGACACCTGCGATTTCAAAGAAATGCGCCTCGTTCTTCTGCATCGGGCGGTCGTCCCAGGTCAGGTGCGGGGCGGTCGCGTCGAGGCCCGAGGGCGTCATCGGTACGATGGCCGCGTAATCGCCCCAGTACCCCTCGGCCCCCAGGGCGCCGGTGCGCAGTATCTCGGCCACCAGGCGGTTCTTGGGCAGGTCCGGCTCGGCCGTCTCAAGGATGGTGCGGTGCATCGCCTCGACAATGCGGGCGGCGCGGCGCATGCGCTCGATCTCGGTCGGGGACTTGACGGCGCGCTGCCAGTTCACCAGCGCGGTGGCATCGACGAAGCGCGCCTCGGGCAGATGGGTGGTGAGCACCTCATGCGCCTTGGCGGTGTAGTAGTAATTCTCAAGTTCGACGCCGATGATCCCGGATTGCCAGCCCTTTTCGTGCAGGAGCGCGGCCAGCGTCTCCATCGGGTGCTTGTCGTCGCTTTGCACGTAGCTGTCGTCGTAGGCGCGGATCGCCTCGTCCGGGGCGCCGATGATCGTGCGCCGGGCGCCGGCGGCGTCGATGCCGCGTCCCCACCAGATCGGCGCGCCGTCGGGGCCGACGATCACCGCCTGATGGACGTAGAAGGACCAGCCGTCATAGCCCGTCGCCCAGCACATGTTCGACGGGTCGGTGATGATCAGCGTGTCGATCTCGGACGCCTCCATCCCGGCGCGGATGCGCGCGAGGCGGGCGGAGAAGTCCTGCGGGGTGAAATCGGTCGACTCGCGCGCGTCCATTCAGTTCTCCAGCCAGATCGTGACCGGCCCGTCATTGACGAGCGCCACCTGCATCTCGGCGCCGAAGACGCCGCGTTCGACCGGGAGGCCGAGGCTGGCGAGGTGATCGGCGAAGTGATCGTAGAGCGCCTGGCCGAGGGCCGGCGGGGCGGCGCCGGAAAAGCCGGGGCGGTTGCCGCGCGACGTGTCGGCGGCGAGCGTGAACTGGCTGACGACCAGCGCCGCGCCGCCGGTATCGGGCAGCGCGAGGTTCATCTTGCCGGCCGCGTCACGGAAGATGCGCAGTTTCGCGATCTTCGCCGCCAGCGCCTCGGCACGCGCCGCGTCGTCGTCGGGCATGGCGCAGACGAGGATGAGGAGGCCGGGGCCAATGCGCCCCACAGTCTGGCCGTCGACCGTGACCGTGGCTTCAGTGACGCGTTGCAGGAGCGCGCGCATCAGAACCCGTCGCCCGTCAGCAGGAAGAGGATGATCGCGACCAGCGCGGCGGCGACGGCGGCGGCGATCTTCCAGACCGACCAGGGACGCTCGCCCTGCACCTTGCCGGTCTGCGCATTGACGATGAAGCGGTAGCTGCGGCCCCGGTAGCGGTAGGCGGCCATCCAGATGGGCAGGAGGACGTGCTTGAAGCGTTCGTCGGAATGGCTTGCTTCGAGGCTGGTGATGCGCTGCTCGTCGCCGCCGATGTCGCGGCGGATGTCCGCGCGCAGCACCTCCTCCATCCGTTCGAGGGCGATCTTGTGGCTGTTCGCCAGGTCGACGGTGTAAGCTTCGGCCCGGAACCCGCTGAGATACTGCGGCGAATAGGGCGCGAGATCGGCCAGCATCCAGGGCTCGAGGCCGCGGGTGAAGCGGCGGGGAAGCGACTGCGCGGCCATGACGAGGACGTCGCGGAACTGCCGCTGGACCGAGCCCGAGACGCGGCGCCAGCGGATCTGGCGGACGCGTTCGGTCTTCTTTCCGATCCGGCGGGTCTGGTAATGGGCGTCGCCGCGTTCGCCCGTGTAGCGGGCGCGGGCGAAGGCGTCGAAGGCCCAGTAGGGCACGTAGAGCCCGTCCATCTTGCGGTCGGGGCGGGCGTATTTCTTCAGCTCCGTGGGCGCGAACCACAGGCCGCGCAGCCAGCGGTTCATGGAATGATGCGCTTCCTCCTCGGTCAGGCGGAAGGGCAGGACGGCGGCGGGCTTGATGTGGCGATGCGTGCCGGTGTCGGTGACGACGGGCGAGGCGCAGAACGGGCATTGCGAGGAGTGCTGGTTGGGGTCGAATTCGACCTGGGCGCCGCAATTGGTGCAGTTGAGGACGCGCGTTTCCTCCATCGCCGCCTCGGGCAGGCGGTTCTTGAGGGCGCTCGCCAGGTCGAGGGTCGCGAGCGCGGTGTCGCGGTCGGCGTCGGAGAAGGGGATCGGCTGTTCGTGGCCGCAGTATTCGCAGGTGAGCCGCTTCTGCCCCGGCGCGAAGCGTAACTGCGCGCCGCATT
>SLKW01000271.1 GCA_007134405.1 Paracoccaceae bacterium | reverse complement strand
TGCCTCGGCCGAACAATTCCCGGAGCGTTGCATGCGCAGCGCACGCTGGAATCGAAGCTTCTTCAGGAAGTTCGACGACAACTCCGGCAAGGCCGAGGGGCGCCTGATCGGACGGATCGTCCGAAAGATGGCCGCCTTCACGGACACGGCCCGGGCGCCCCGCGCCCGAGACCGGGAAGAGAGGGGTATCGCATGTTCGATTTCTTGCGCAGGTCGGCGGCTTCGGTGCCAGAGGCGAAGGCCTCGGCGGTGGGACCGCTGACCGCGGGGCGGGTCGGCAAGGTCGCGGCGATTCAAGCGGCGTCGCGTGTGAGTTGGACGGCGCGGGATGCAGCGTCGCTCGCCCGGGTGGGCTTTCAGGGCAATCCGATGGGGTTCCGCGTCGTCCGGCTGATCTCGGAAGCGGCGGCGGCCTTGCCGCTTATCTTGCAGGACGCCGAGCGACGCTATGAGCAGCATCCGTTGCTCGCCCTGATCCAGCGACCGAACCTGGTGCAGGGCAAGGCGGAGTTTCTGGAGGCGGTTTATGCACAACTCTTGCTGTCGGGGAACGCCTATATCGAGGCGGTAGCCCCGGCGGGCGGATTGCCGGCCGAGTTGCATGTGCTGCGAGCCGACCGAATGAGCGTTGTCCCCGGTCCAGACGGCTGGCCGCAGGCCTATGACTATTCTGTGGGCGGACGGAAACATCGCTTCGTGATGGGCGGCGAGGCCGAGGAGATGCCAATCTGCCATATCCGCGCGTATCACCCGAACGACGATCATTACGGGCTTTCACCGCTGGAGGCCGCCGCGACAGCCATCGACGTGCACAACGCTGCTTCGCGATGGTCGAAGGCGCTTCTAGACAATGCCGCGCGCCCTTCAGGCGCGATCATCTATCGGGGTGGCGAGGGGCAAGGAGGTATGACGACCGAGCAGTTCGAGCGGCTTCAGTCCGAGATGGAGACGTACCATATGGGCGCGCGCAATGCCGGGCGACCGATGCTGCTGGAAGGTGGGCTCGACTGGAAGCCAATGGGATTCAGCCCATCGGACATGGAATTTCACAAAACCAAGGAATCGGCGGCACGCGAGATCGCCATCGCCTTTGGAGTGCCACCGATGCTTATGGGTATTCTAGGGGATGCCACCTATGCCAATTACCAGGAGGCGAACCGCGCCTTCTATCGGCTGACGGTCCTTCCGCTCGCCGCCAAAGTCTCTGCGGCCCTGGGACACTTTCTGTCGGGACATGCCGGTGAAGCGGTGGAGCTGAAGCCCGATCTGGATCAGGTGCCGGCACTGGCGGCCGAACGCGAGCAGCAATGGCGGCGGGTGAGCGAGGCCACGTTTCTGACGGATTCCGAGAAGCGCGTGCTGCTCGGCCTGCCCCGGCTCGCGGAGGACACATGAACGTCGCGCGGCGAACGGTGGGCGGATCCCGCTTTCTCTATGACAGCTTCGATCTGGCTCAGGCCAGGATCGACGCGCAGGAGAGGGTCGAGGAGGAGCGCCGCGCGGGGCTCGAATACCGACTGAACCGGATAGAATCGGCGATAGAGCGGTTGGAGAAACGCCTTTGGCTGGCGGTTTATGGCGTCGCCGCCGGGGTTTTGATGCATGGCGCCTTGGCGCTTCTGGCAACCCGTCTGGGATAGGAGCGAAGAATGCTCGAGACCAAGTTTCATCGCCTAGGCGAAGGCCTGCAGGTTCAGGATGGGTCGGTCGTTGCCGGCTACGCCTCGGTTTTCGGCCAGCGTGACCAGGGGGACGACATCGTTGCGCCGGGCGCTTTTGCCGCTTCTCTCGCCCGGTTGGCCGAGGCAGGCGGACGGGTTCGGATGCTTTGGCAGCACGACGCGGCCCAGCCGATCGGTGTTTGGGACGAGGTGCGCGAGGATGCCCGCGGCTTGTGGGTGAAGGGCCGGCTTTTGACTGAGGTACGTCGCGCACGCGAGGCCGCGGCACTGATGGCAGCGGGCGCTGTGGATGGGCTGTCGATCGGCTATCGCACCCTCCGGACCGAGAAGCTCTCCGGCGGCGGACGCAAGCTGCTGGAGCTTGAGCTTTGGGAGGTTTCGCTCGTGACGTTCCCGATGCTTTCCATTGCCCGCGTCGGGGCAAAGGGGGCGGCCGGCGAGGACACGTCGGCCGACATGTTGCGCACGCTGGCGAACGGACTGGAGGCCGCACGTGCGGCGCTGAAGGAATGACTCAGGTGCGCCGCTGGCGCGTCGCGAGCCGGCAAATTGACGAAAGCCGGGAAGCGGGCGGCGATGCTTACTTACTTGTCAGTCGGGGACACCCGGCGAAACAATTGGTGCAATCAAAAGGATGGCAGCCATGACACCACAGGTTCCGGGCTACGGCCAGGAGGTAGAGACCGCGCGCGAGCCTGGTGGCGAGGCGCGTCAACTGAAGGCGGCACTGGACGGGTTCGTGCAGGAGATCAAGTCGTTCCGCGCCGAGATCAAGACCAATTTGCAACAACATGATGAGCGCCTGACAATGCTGGACCGCAAGCTTTCGATCAAAACCCGTCGCACGGCGCTTTCTACCGGCGATGGCGGCGATAACCTTCACCTGAAAGCGTTCGACGCGTATCTGCGCTCGGGCGACGACGACGCACTGCGTGGCCTCGTGCTCGAAGGGAAGGGAATGAACACTGCGGTCAATTCCGAGGGCGGTTTCCTGGTTGATCCGCAGACAAGCGACCGGATCCGCGGGGTGCTTTATGCCTCCTCGTCGTTACGTTCCATCGCAAACGTGGTCCAGGTGGAGGCCTCCAGCTTCGATGTGCTGGTAGACCACAGCGAAATCGGTTCGGGATGGGCAAGCGAAACCGATCCAGTGTCCGACTCCTCAGCACCGGTTCTCGATCGTATCTCCATCCGGCTGCATGAGCTTTCGGCAATGCCCAAGGCCAGTCAGCGGTTGCTGGAAGACAGCGCCTTTGACGTGGAGGGATGGCTGGCCGAGCGGATCGCGCAAAAGTTTGCACGCGCCGAGGCCGCGGCCTTCATTAACGGTGACGGCGTCGACAAACCTCGGGGCTTTCTCGATCATGCCATTGTCACGGACAGTCTCGCCGGTTGGGGCGAACTTGGTTATGTGGCGACTGGTGCGGCCGGCGATTTTTTATCGACCAAACCGGCCGACACGATTGTCGACCTGGTCTACGCGCTGGAGGCAGGCTACCGCGCGAATGCGGTTTTCGTAATGAACTCGAAGACAGCGGGGGCGGTCCGAAAGATGAAGGATGCGGACGGCCGTTTCCTCTGGTCCGACGGTCTGGCTGCCGCCGAGCCGGCGCGACTCATGGGCTATCCGGTGCTGATCGCCGAGGACATGCCGGATATCGCCGACGGGGCGCATGCTGTTGCGTTCGGTGATTTCCACGCCGGATACACGATTGCCGAGCGCCCCGATCTGCGAGTGCTGCGCGACCCGTTCAGCGCAAAGCCGCATGTGCTCTTTTACGCGACCAAAAGGGTGGGTGGCGATGTCACCGACTTCAAGGCGATCAAGATCCTGAAGTTCGCGACCACCTAAAGAGATTGGGCCGCAATGGTTGGCGAGCCGCTGCGGTCCGATACTGGCGCAGGCGCGCGGGGCGTATTTCGACAAAGGCGTCGTTTCGCACCGTCCAGCTGCTCCCCTCCGTTCGAGCGGTGCGAAGGCGTGTCTGCGCCATCTTTAAGAGATTCAGGAGAAGTGCATGGAGCTGATGGAAACCTCGACGGTTGCGCCCGAGGACCTGCCGGTGCCGGGGCTTCGCGCGCACATGCGGCTGGGAGTTGGCTTCGTGAATGAGGCGGAGATCGATCCCGATCTGCGGCGTTACCTTGCGGCAGCCATTTCCCGCATCGAGGCACACACCGGGAAGGCATTGCTGCAACGCACGTATCGCTTGGTTCTGGCCGCGTGGAGGAGCATTGACGCGCAAAGCATACCCTTCGCACCGGTGGTTTCGATCGAAGCGGTCCGGGTGCGCAACAGGATAGGTTCTGCGACCACGGTTGCGACTGGGCGGTATCGGCTGGTCGGGGATCGGCACAGCCCGAAGCTTGTTGCGACGGGAGCGGGCCTGCCTTCGATCCCGGCGGGGGGCAATGCAGAGATCGACTTCACCGCTGGTTTTGGGATCAGTTGGGACGCCGTGCCCGATGATCTAGCGCAAGCGGTGTTCTTGCTTGCCGCTCATTACTTCGAAGCGCGCACAGGCGCATCGGTGCCCATGCCGGCAGTCGTGGAGGGATTGATAAGACGCTGGACCCCGGTACGGCTGACGGCAGGAGGGCATCGGTAATGCGCCGCTATGCACTCAACCGTCCGATGGCGCTGGAAGAAGCACAGAGCACGCCAGACGGGGCCGGCGGACAGGCGATTGCCTGGGCAACTCTGGGCACGCATTGGACCGAAGTGCGAGCGGGTAGCGGCCGCGAACTCCGTAGCGAAATCGCGCCGCAAAGCCAAATGACCTTTCGCATATTTCTCCGCGCGGCACCCCAGGGAAGCCCGCAGCGGCCACGCCCCGGCCAGCGGTTTCGCGACGGCACACGGGTTTTTGTCATTATCGCGGTGAGCGAAGCTGATCCTCTGGGGGCGTTTCTGATCTGCCATGCGCGTGAGGAGGTGCCCGCATGAGTTACCTGCGCGGCGCCGATCTTCAGGAGGCGATCTTTCAACATCTGCAGGCAAACGCTGAACTCGGCGCCCCTGTGCACGATGCGCCGCCGCCGGGAACCCCGCGGGGCACTTATGTTGTCCTTGGCAAGGAGGATGTAATCGATCGCTCGGATAATACTGGACCGGGCGCCGAGCATCGGTTCTCGGTGATTATCGTGAGCGACGCTGCCGGCTTTTCCCTAGCAAAACGTATCGCCTCAAGCGTGTGCGAAGCCCTGGATGACCCGCCCCTGACCCTGATCAAGGGGCGCCTCGTCGGGCTTTGGTTCCACCAGGCACAGGCGCGCCGGATCGAAGGTGGCAGGGGCCGACGGATCGAACTGCGTTTCCGGGCGCGCATTGAGGAGTAACGCGCCGCCGGCGCTAAGTTGGGAGACAGGCAATGGCTGTCCAAAAGGGCAAGGATCTGCTGATAAAGATGGACATGACTGGCACAGGCGGTTTTGAAACGATTGCCGGTCTGCGTGCGACCCGGATCAGTTTCAACGCCGAGACGGTCGACACCACCAATATGGACAGCCAGGGCGGCTGGCGCGAGTTGCTGGCTGGGGCCGGTGTGAAGTCTGCTTCTCTTTCCGGCTCTGGTGTCTTTCGCGATGCCGCAACGGACGAACGGGCGCGAGCCGCCTTCTTCGCCGGCGAGATCCCGCAGATGCAGGTTATCATTCCAGATTTCGGCGCGATCGAGGGGCGGTTTCAGATCACGTCGATCGAGTATTCCGGCACGTACAACGGCGAGGCGACGTTCGAGATGTCGCTTGCCTCGGCAAGCGCACTGGTGTTCACGGCTTTGTGAGGTAGTGGCGATGGTCAATCCTTTCGCAGGCGAGGTTGCACTGGTCATTGATGGCGAGCGTCGCGTGCTGAAACTCACCCTGGGTGCGCTCGCTGAGCTTGAGGACTTTTTGGGCGCCGGAAGCCTTGTTGAATTGGTCGAGCGCTTCGAAGGCGCGCGCTATTCGGCACGCGATGTGCTCGCACTCCTACTGGCGGGCCTGCGCGGCGGCGGTTGGGATGGTGACGCAAAGACACTCGCCATGGCAGAAATCGGCGGCGGGCTTGGGGAGGCCGCGAGAGTTGCCGCGCAGCTTCTGGCGCGAGCCTTTGCCATGCCGGAGGCGCGCCAATGACCGAACATGACCGGCGCATAGACTGGCCGGGACTTATGCGTGCCGGCCTCCATGGTCTCGGACTGCACCCTCGGGATTTCTGGGCGCTAACGCCTGTGGAGCTGGCGATGATGCTCGGCCGCGAAGCTGCCGCACCGGGTATGTCGCGCGGGGTGCTCGAAACCTTGATGTCACGATTTCCTGACCGAAGTGCAGAGGCAGACGAAAGGAGAACGGATGACGTATCTTGACGATCTCGCCATGCAGATCGCGCAACTTGAGGCTCGTTTGGGTCCAACCGCAGATATGGTCTCGGCCTTCGACGCCGAACTGTCGCATATGGGCCGCACGTTGAGCGTGACTGGCCGCGAAGTGGATGGGCTCACCCGCACGTTTGGCACGGGGCTGCGGCGGGCATTCGATGGCGTGGTATTCGACGGCGGCCGTCTGTCGGACGCCATGCGCCGCTTGGGCCAATCAATTTCGCACACTTTCTACAGCGCCGCGATGCGTCCCGTACAGAATGCGCTCGGCGGCGCACTCGCCACTGGGCTGTCCGGTGCCATGTCTGGCCTCACACCCTTCGCTCAAGGTGGTGCATTCAGCCAGGGGCGCGTGATGCCATTCACCACGGGTGGCGTCGTTTCCGGACCCGTTGCCTTTCCGATGCGAGATG
>SLKW01000399.1 GCA_007134405.1 Paracoccaceae bacterium | reverse complement strand
GCCCTGCGGCCCCGCCCCCTGCCCGCGCAAAAGCACCGCGGCGACCAGATCGCCGGTGACGTTCACCGTCGTGCGGCACATGTCCAGAAGCCGGTCGACGCCCAGGATGATCACCATCCCCTCGACCGGGATGCCCATCGAGGTCGCGACCGAGATCAGGATCGCGATGCTCACCCCCGGCGTGCCCGGCGCGCCGATCGACGAGGCGACCAGCGTGCCCACCACGACGACGATCTGCGCCGAGGTCAGCTCGACCCCGGCGAGCTGCGCCAGGAACAGGATCGCCACCGCCTGATACAGCGCCGTGCCCGCCATGTTCATCGTCGCGCCCAGGGGAACGACCAGGTTGGCGATGCTCTCGGGCACGCCAAAGCGCCGCGCGGTCTGGATCGTGACCGGCATCACCGCCGAGGAACTCGAGGTCGAGAACGCCAGAAGCAGGTTGCCGCCGGCCTGCGTAACGAAGGCCCAGGGCGACACCCGCGCGAAGACCCAGAGCGCCGTGAGGTAGAGCGCCAGCAGCACGGCAAGCCCCGCCAGCACCGTGCCGACATAGCCCGAGATGCCCAGCAAAGTCTCGACCCCGGTGCGCATCACCAGCTGCGCCATCAGCCCGAAGACGGCGAAGGGCGCCAGGAACATCGCCCATTTGACGATGTTCATAGAGATGGACAGGAGCGAATCCATCAGCGCCATGAAGGGCTCGGCCCGCGCCCGGTCGACCTGCGCGACCGAGATGCCGACCAGAAGCGCCAGCACCACCACCGCCAGCATGTCGCCCTGCACGATCGAGGCGGTGGGATTGGTCGGCAGGATGTTCGCGATCAGGTCCGGCAGGGGCGCCGGCGCGTCCGGCTCGGGCGGCGTAAGCTCGGTCGTTTCGGGCAGGCCACCGAACCCCGCCAGCGCCGCGCCGGGGCGCAGCCATTGCGCCAGCGTGACGCCTATGGCGGCAGCCGCGGTCGTCGTCGCCAGGATGAAGACCGCCAGCCGCAGCCCGACGGCGCGCAACTCTGCCCCCGAACCCGCGCCGGTCAACCCGCCGACAATCGACGAAAAGATCAGCGGCACCAGAACCATGGCGATCAGCGCCAGGAACACCCGGCCCGGCAAGGCCAGCCAGAGGCCCACGACCTCGGCAGTCTCCGGGTCGATCAGTCCGGTCGCGTCGCTCAGCAGCAGGCCGAGCGCGAAGCCCAGCACCATGCCCAGCATGACCTGCGCCCAAAGACGCGAGGTAATCCAAACCCGCAGCTTGAACCGCTGCCGGGCAATATCGATGGGATGCTCGACAAGTTGCTCAGCCATGGCCGCGTTTCAAGCATGACCGCCACGCGCGCGCAACCGGCGCGATCACCGCGGCGTGACTTGTCGGCCCGCCATCGCGGCCCATAAAACACTTTCAGGAGGTCCCGCCATGCCGATCCGTCTTCTTGCCGTTTTCACCCTGCTTCTCGCCTTTGCCCTGCCGGCCTCGGCCCAGCGCGTGGAAACCGCGCTCGTCGCCGGGGGATGCTTCTGGTGCGTCGAATCCGACTTCCGGCGCGTCGAGGGCGTGACCGATGTCGAGGTAGGCTTCGCCGGCGGCCATGTCGAGAACCCCAGCTACCGCCAGGTGGTCTCAGGCGGCACCGGCCATCTGGAGGTCGCGCGCATCACCTACGATGCCGACCAGATCAGCTACGACCAGCTTCTGCATCTCTTCATGCGCTCCATCGATCCGCTCGACGCCGGCGGGCAGTTCTGCGACCGGGGCGAGCCCTACACGACCGCGATCTTCGCCACGCCCGAACAGCGCGCCTCCGCCCAGGCGGCTCTCGACACCGCCAGCAAAGAGCTCGGCGAGCCGGTCGTGACGACGTTGCGCGGCATGTCGACCTTCTACCCGGCCGAGGACTACCACCAGGGCTATCCCTTCAGCAGCGACCTGATCCTGACCCGCTTCGGCCCGCTGACCAAGGCCGCGGCCTACAAGCGCTACCGCACGGCCTGCGGCCGCGACGCGCGCGTGGAAGAACTCTGGGGGGATGCGGCGCCGTTCGTCGGCGGCAGCTGAGCGGCCGCGCGCAGCGCCACTCAGGTCAGGCGGCGCCGGTCTGCATGGCAAGAAGCGCCTCGACCTCGCCCCGGTCGGGCATCGCGGCCGAGGTGCCCGACCGCGTCACCTGGATCGCCGCCGCGGCGGCTGCATAGCGCAGCGCCTGTTCCGAACTCATCCCGTCGTCCAGTGCGGCGACCAGCGCGCCGGCAAAACAGTCGCCCGCGCCCGTCGTATCGACCGGATCGACCTCGACCGCCTCCACCCGGACCGGCGCGCCCCCCGGTTCGATCCATTCCGCCCCCTCGGCGCCCCGGGTGACGATCACGCCCTCCACCGGCAGATCCTCCAGCCGCATGCCCATCTCGCGGCACAGCGCCTCGGCCTCGACCTCGTTGACCAGAAGATGCGTCACATGCGGCAGCACCGCGCGCAGCGCCTCGATCTCGAAGGGCGCGGCCGAATAGAAGACGCGCAGGTGCTTGTCGCGCGCCAGCTGCGCCGCCTCGACCTGGTGCGAGGTCTCGTTCTGCAGAAGCAGGATATCGCCCGACTGGCTTCCGGCCAGCGCGGCCTCGATTGCCTCGGCGTCCTGCTGCCGGTTGGCGCCGGGATGGATCAGGATCGTGTTCTCGCCCGCCGGATCGACGGCGATGATCGCGTGGCCGGTGGGCGCATCGACCCGCGCCACCGATCCCAGGTCGATCCCCAGCGCCGAAAGCTGCGCCGCCGTCCAGCCATCGGACGCGCCGATGGCGCCGATATGCACAACCCGCGCCCCGGCGCGCAACGCCGCGACCGACTGGTTCGCCCCCTTGCCGCCCAGCGTCTGCGTGTAGTCGAGGCTCGCCTGCGTTTCGCCCGCCCGCGGCAGGTGCGGCACGCGGTACACATGGTCGATATTGATCGAACCCAGGTTGAAGACGGTCATCCCCTCACCCGATCCGGCAGGCGGCCATCACCGCCATGTTGAGAATGTCGTTGACCGTGGCCCCGGTCGAGCAGATCTGGATCGGCCGCGACACCCCGGTCAGGATCGGGCCGATCACCGTCGCCCCCGCCATTTCCTGCATCAGCTTGACCGAGATCGAGGCCGAATGCCGCGCCGGCACCACCAGGATGTTCGCGGGCCCGGTCAGGCGCGAGAACGGGTAATGCGCCGCCGCGGCCGGATTGAGCGCCACATCGACCGTCATTTCGCCCTCGTATTCGAAATCGACGCCGCGGCGGTCCAGCACCTCGGGCGCGCGGTGCATCTTGGTGGCGCGTTCGGACACCGGGTATCCGAAGGTCGAGAAGCTCACGAAGGCCACGCGCGGCTCCAGGCCCAGGCCGCGGGCGACGGCGGCGGCACGCGTGGCAATGTCGGCCAGGTCGTTCTCGTCGGGCCATTCATGCACCAACGTATCCGCCAGCAGCAGGATCCGGCCCCGGTGCAGCAGGACCGAAACGCCGACCGCCCCGTCCTGGGCGCGGGCCGGGAAGACATGGTTGATCATGTCCATCACCAGCGCGGACTTGCGCGTCGCCCCGGTCACCAACCCGTCGCCATCGCCATGCGCCAGCATCAGGGCTGAAAAGACGTGCCGGTCGCGCGTCGCCATCCGATGCACGTCGCGCTGGTCGAACCCCTTGCGCTGCAGCCGCTTGTAGAGATGCGCCTTGTAGGCATCGAGATGGCGGGTATTGGCGGCGTTGACGATCTCGAGCTCGCGCACCGCATCGCCCAGCCCCGCCGCCTCGAGCTTGCGCTTCGTGTCGCCCTCCTCGCCGACCACCAGCGCCTTGCCCAGCCCCGAGCGCTGGTAGCTCACGGCGGCGCGCAGCACCCGCTCGTCATCGCCCTCGGCGAAGATCATCCGCGCCTGCGCCTGGCGCGCGCGGGCATAGAGGCTTTGCTGGATCGAGGCGGTCGGGTCCATCCGCGCCTTCAGGCTCAGCCGGTAGCCGTCCATGTCGATGATCGGCCGCCGCGCCGCACCCGTATCCATGCCCGCCTTCGCCACCGCCGGCGGCACCGTGTAGATCAGCCTCGGGTCGAACGGCGTCGGAATGATGTAGTCGCGCCCGAAGCTCAGCTTGCGGCCGTAGGCCATCGCCACCTCGTCGGGCACGTCCTCGCGCGCCAGCGCGGCGAGCGCCTGGGCGCAGGCGATCTTCATCTCGTCGTTGATCGCCCGCGCCTGGATGTCGAGCGCGCCGCGGAAGAGATAGGGAAAGCCCAGCACGTTGTTGACCTGGTTCGGATAATCCGACCGCCCGGTGGCGACGATGGCGTCGGCGCGGACCTCGTGCGCCTCCTCGGGCGTGATCTCGGGGTCGGGATTGGCCATGGCGAAGATCACCGGGTTCTCGGCCATGCTCTCGACCATCGCCGGCGTCACCGCCCCCTTGGCCGAAACGCCCAGGAACACGTCCGCGCCCCGCATCGCTTCCGCCAGCGTGCGCAGGTCGGTCTTCGCCGCATGGGCCGACTTCCACTGGTTCATCCCCTCGGTGCGGCCCTGCCAGACGACGCCCTTGGTATCGCACATGATGCAGTTCTCGGCCCGCGCGCCCATCGCCTTCAGGAGTTCCAGGCAGGCGATCCCCGCCGCGCCGGCGCCGTTCAGAACGATGCGCACATCCTCGATCCGCTTGTCCGACAGCTCGAGCGCGTTGATCAGCCCCGCCGCGCAGATCACCGCCGTGCCGTGCTGGTCGTCGTGGAAGACGGGGATGTCCATCATCTCCTTCAGCCGGCTTTCGATGATGAAGCATTCGGGCGCCTTGATGTCCTCGAGGTTGACGCCGCCGAAGGTCGGCGCCATCAGGCTCACCGCCTTGATGATCTCCTCGGGGTCCTCGGTGTCGAGTTCGATGTCGATGGCGTTGACGTCGGCGAACCGCTTGAAGAGGACCGCCTTGCCCTCCATCACCGGTTTCGAGGCCAGCGCGCCCAGGTTGCCCAGCCCCAGGATCGCCGTGCCGTTCGAGATGACCGCCACCATGTTGCCCTTCGTGGTGTAGTCGTAGGCCAGGTTCGGGTCGCGCGCGATCGCCTCGACCGGGACCGCGACGCCGGGGGAATAGGCCAGGCTCAGGTCGCGCTGCGTCGCCATCGGCTTTGACGCCACGACCTCGACCTTTCCGGGCACCGGCTCCAGATGATAGGCGAGCGCCTCTTCGGGCGTGGCTTTCGATTTGCGGCTCATGCGGGCGCTCCCTGTTTTCCCCCATCCTTAGCGCCGCGCGGCGGAGCACTCAACGCCGGGTTTTCCCGCTTTCGCGCACCGGGCCGGTTTTGTAGGGTCGCGCCGCAACGAACGGGGGATGCAGGGTGAGCGGCGCGCAGGCCACGACCACGCCGATGATGGCGCAGTATCTGGAGATCAAGGCGCAGAACCCGGATGCGCTTCTCTTCTACCGGATGGGCGATTTCTACGAGATGTTCTTCGACGACGCGGTGGCGGCGGCGGCGGCCTTGGACATCGCGCTCACGAAGCGCGGCCAGCACCAGGGCGCCGACATCCCGATGTGCGGAGTCCCCGTCCATTCGGCCGAGGGCTACCTGCTGACGCTGATCCGCAAGGGCTTCCGCGTCGCCATCGCCGAACAGCTCGAGGACCCCGCCGAGGCGAAGAAGCGCGGCTCCAAATCGGTCGTGAAGCGCGACGTGGTCCGCCTCGTCACCCCCGGCACGCTGACCGAGGATTCGCTGCTGGAAGCGCGGCGCCACAACTTCCTCGCCGCCTGGGGGCAGGTCCGCGACGAGGCCGCGCTCGCCTGGGCCGACATCTCGACGGGCGAGGTGCGCGTCATCCCCTGCCCGCGCGTCCGCCTCGCCCCGGAACTCGCGCGCCTCGCGCCGCGCGAGCTGATCGTCGTCGACGCGGCCGAGCCCGAGCTGCGCCCGCTGGCCGAGGATCACGGCATCGCGCTGACCCCGCTGGCGCGGTCGAGCTTCGATTCGACCGGCGCCGCGAAACGGCTCTGCGCGCTCTACAATGTCGGCACGCTCGACGGCTTCGGCGCCTTCGGCCGGGCGGAACTGTCGGCGCTCGGCGCGCTCGCCGATTACCTGGACCTGACGCAGCGCGGCAACCTGCCGCTCCTGCGCCCGCCGGTGCGCGAAAGCGCGGGCGCCGTCATGCAGATCGACGCCGCCACCCGCCGCAGCCTGGAGATCACGCAGGGCCTGACCGGCACCCGCGACGGCGCGCTTCTGGGCGCGGTGGACATGACGCTCACCGCCGCCGGCGCGCGGTTGCTCGAACGCCGCCTGTCGGCCCCGTCCTGCGACCTATCCGAGATCCGCGCCCGCCTGACCGCCGTGGGTTTTCTGGTCGAGGACGACGCCCTGCGCGGCGACCTGCGCGCCGCGCTGCGGCAGGTGCCCGACATCGACCGCGCGCTGTCGCGCCTGTCGCTCGACCGCGGCGGGCCGCGCGACCTCGCCATGCTGCGCGCCGGGCT
>SLKW01000083.1 GCA_007134405.1 Paracoccaceae bacterium | reverse complement strand
CGGCGGACGCTGCGGCACGCGGGCGAGATGGCGCATCTGGAGGCGTGGCTCGCGGTGGCGCTGGATCATGCCCGCGGCGATCCGGCGCATGGGGTCGAGACGTTGCGGCTGCGGCGGCTGGTGAAGGGCTATTCGGACACCCATGCGCGGGGGCTGTCGAAATTCGACCGGGCGATGGCGGGGGCGCAGCTGGTCGCCGGGCGCGAGGATGCCGCCGACTGGACCCGCCGGCTGCGCGAGGCGGCGCTGAAGGACGAGGGGGGCGAGGCGCTCGACGGGGCGTTGCGGACGATCCGGTCCTTCGTGGCGACCGGGACCGAGGGTGCCCGCGGCTGATCAGCGGCCGGAGGATCTGCGCGAGATGGCGCGCGTCCAAATTTGGACGCGCACGCAAGTCCCTGAAATGTATACGTTAGGAATAACAATTTATCCTGAATTTAACCCGGTTTGCGGGCCTGATCTGCCCGCGCGAGGTCCGGAACCAGGGTCAATCTGCCGCGGGAACGGGCGGGTCTTCGACGGCGTCGACCAGGCGCGCCATCAAGTCGACCGCCTCGGCGCCGGTGAGTGATTTCCCGGCGCGAGTTTTCCGAAGCTGCCGGGATGGTTCAGCGCGTGGCGTCCTCGTCGGCGGTGCGCTCGGCCTGAAAGGCGCGCAATTCCTCGGGCCAGTAGGTCTTGATGTAGTCGAGGATCGCCGCGATGTCGTCGTCAGTCAGAATGTCGCCGAATGCGGGCATGGCCGAATCGTAGCGCACGCCCAGGTCGTCGAGCACCGCCTGCCCACCGCGGCGGGTGTAGTCCATCAGAAACGCGTCGCCGTGATGCCAGGTATGCCCCGTCGCGTCGTGCGGGGGCGCGGGCAGGCGGCCGTCGGGCCCGGGGCGTTGCCAGTCGGGCGCGCCTTCGAGATCGGCGCCATGACAGGCGGCGCACTGATCGGCGTAGAGTGCGGCGCCGTCCGGTCCGGCATCGGCGGGCGCGGCGTGGCCCAGCGACAGGGCAAGCACTGTCGCCCGCGCCAGGGCGGCTTTCCGGGCCGGTCCTGCGCCGCGCGGCGGGTTTCGGTCACTGGGCATGTCGATCCCGTCTTTTCTTTTTTCCTGCGGCGCAGCATAACGCGGCGCGGCTGGCGTGCCAGCCGTTTTCAAGGCCGCGTTTTTGGTCGCGCCCGCCCGCTGGCGTCCTTTTTTGGGCGCGGCCGCGTCGGTTGGGCGTTGCGAAAACCGGCTCAAGATGGGAAAGATTGCCCTCCGGCGGGGTCGGCCGGGCCGCGACATATGCGCGGTGACGACAGGGACAACAGGCGAAAAGCCGGGACGGTGAGATGGCGGAAGATTCGGACCCGAACGCACCCTGGGTGAACGTGGCGGGCATGACGACCGTGGCGATCACCGCGGCGCTTTTCGTCTTTTTCCTGCTATACGTGCCAGAGGTCGCGGCCGGTGCGCCGGTGCTGTGGTCCTGGGACTGGATTCCCAGCCTGCAGATCCGGATGTCCTTCTGGCTCGACGGGCTGAGCCTGATGTTCGCGCTGCTGATCACCGGGATCGGCGCCTTCGTGATGCTCTATGCGGCGCGCTACCTGGCCGGGCATCCGCAGTACAACCGCTTTGCGCTCTATCTGTTCAGCTTCATGCTGTCGATGCTGGGGCTGGTGCTGGCCGACAACCTGGTCACGCTGTTCGTGTTCTGGGAATTGACGACCTTCACCTCGTACCTGCTGATCGGCTTTTCGCATGGCGATCCGAAATCCCGGCGCAACGCGCTGCAGGCGCTCTTGCTGACGGCGGCCGGCGGGCTGGCGCTGCTGGCGGGGCTGATCCTGCTGGGAATGACGCAGGGCACGTTCGAGATATCGGAAATCAACGCCGCGGGCAGCCTGGCCGGTGAGCCCTATTACCTGTTGATCCTGCTGCTGTTCCTGGCCGGCGCCTTCACCAAGTCTGCGCAGGTGCCGTTCCATTTCTGGTTGCCCAACGCGATGGCCGCGCCGACGCCGGTTTCGGCCTACCTGCACTCGGCCACGATGGTGAAGGCCGGGGTCTACCTGCTGGCGCGGATGCATCCGTCGCTGTCGGGCAGCGATGTCTGGGTCTGGGTGCTGACGATCTTCGGCGCGGTGACCGCGGTTTTCGCCTCACTGATGGCGCTGCGGCAGATCGATCTGAAGCAGACGCTGGCCTATACGACCTTGATGGCGCTGGGTACGCTGACGATGTTCCTGGCCGGGTCGACGGGCTATGCGATCACCGCGGCGATGACCTTCCTGCTGGTCCATTCGCTTTACAAGGCGTGCCTCTTTCTCACCATCGGCGTGATCGACCATGCCACGGGCACGCGCGATGCCGACGTGCTGGGCGGACTTGCGCGGGCGATGCCGATCACGGCGACGATGGCGGCGCTGGCGGGGCTGGCCATGGCGGGGATCCCGCCCTTCCTGGGCTTCATCGCCAAGGAGGTCGCCTATGCCGGCGCGTTGGGCATGGCGCTCACGATCTTCGTGGTGCTGATGTCGCTGGCGGCGTTTGCGCTGATGTTCGCGGTGGCGGCGATCGTGGCCTACCGGCCCTTCTTCGGCCCGCAGGGTGCGTTGCCGCGCAAGCCGCACGAGGGGCCCTGGCCCATGCTGCTGGGTCCGGCGACGCTGGCGGTGCTGGGGCTGCTTGCCGGGCTGATGCCGGGGGTCACGGCCCATTACCTGGTCGAGCCCGCGGTCGCGGCGGTCATGGGCGCCCCGGACGAGGGGGGGCGGCTCAAGCTCTGGGCCGGGTTCAACTTGCCCCTGGTGCTCAGCCTTCTGACCTTTGCGCTGGGCTTCTTCCTCTATCTGCGCCATCTCGATCTGCGCGCCCGCCTGGCCCGGATCGAGGCGCGCGGACCGAACCTGGATGCGCGTTGGGACTGGCTGCTGGAGCGCTTCATGGATTTCGCCAAGTTCCAGACGCGGGTGATCCAGACCGGCGTGATGCGGCAGTACCTGTTCGCGACCTTTACGGTCCTGTCGCTGGCGATCCTGGTGCCGCTGATCCTGCGGCCGGTGGGCGGCGTGACGCTGGCCTTTGCGGGGCTCAGCCTGATCGAATGGGGCGTGGCTTTCCTGATCGCGGCCGGCACGATTCTGGTGGTGCTGACCTCGTCGCGGATTGCGGCACTGGTGGGGCTTGGGGTCGTCGGCATCGGGGTGGCGCTGATCTTTATCATGTATTCCGCGCCCGACGTGGCGATCACGCAGCTTCTGGTCGAGCTTCTGGTGGTCGTGCTACTGGCGGTGGCGCTGCTGAAGATGCCTTATCTCGACCCTTCGAACCGGCAGGTGCATCGTCCCTTCGACGCGGCGCTCGCCGTGGTCGTCGGCGGGCTGACCACGATCGTGCTGCTTGCGGTCGTCGACGTGCCCTTCGACCGGCGGCTTACCGACTTCTTCGAGGGGGCCAGCTGGACCGAAGCCTTCGGGCGCAACATCGTCAACGTCATCCTGGTCGATTTCCGCACCCTCGATACGTTCGGCGAGATCGCGGTGGTGATCGTCGCCGCTCTGGGAGCCTATGCACTGCTGAAGGGCGGTTCGCGCCGCGCGCCCGAGGATGAGCCGGCGAAGGGAGAGAAGGAATGAATTCCATCATCTTCACCGCCGGGGCGCGAATCCTGGTGGCGCTTGTCTTCGTCTTCTCGCTGTTCATGCTGTTGCGCGGGCATCACCTGCCGGGCGGCGGCTTCATCGGCGGGCTTCTGGGCGCGATCTCGTTCATCGTCTATGCGCTGGCCTGCGGCTCGGAGGAGGCAAGGAAAGCCCTGCGCGTGAGCCCCGAGGGGCTGGCTATGGTGGGCCTGGGGATCGCGCTTGCCGCGGGCCTCGTGTCGGCGCTGTTCGGCGACCCGCTGTTTACCGGGCAATGGTACTGGGTCGGCGGCGACAGTTACGAGACCGCGCTCTTTTCGATCAACTCGGTCCTGGTCTTCGATATCGGCGTCTATCTCGTCGTCCTCGGCGGCATCCTGTCGCTGACCTTCGCCTTCGACGAGGAGACCTGAGATGGAAGCGCTTACCGCCCTCATCATCGGCACTCTGGTCGCGGCGGCGGTCTACCTGATGCTGGCGCGCAACTTCATGCGCTTCCTTTTCGGGCTGATCCTGCTGTCGAACGCGGCGAACCTGACGATCTTCGCCTCGGGCCGGATGACGCCGGGCGCGCCGGCGCTGGTGCCCTATGGCGAAGACGCGCCCATCGGCGTCGTCGGCAATGCGTTGCCGCAGGCGCTGGTGCTGACCGCGATCGTCATCGGCTTCGGCCTACTGGCCTTTACCCTGGCGCTGGCCTTCGAGGCCTATCGCCGCCTGCGAACAATGGATTCCGACAAGATGCGTTACGCCGAACCGAAAGAGGATCGCAAAGGATGAGCTGGCTTCTGGTCATGCCCATCGCGATCCCGTTCGCGACGGCGGTGGTGGCGTTCCTGGTTCGCATGTCGCCCACCGGGCGCTGGGTCTCGCTCGGCGGGTCGATCCTGTCGCTGGTGGCGTCGGTGGCGCTGCTGGTCGCGGTGCTGGAACACGGGGTCATCGCAGCGCAGATGTCGAACTGGGAGGCGCCCTTCGGCATCACGCTGGTCGCTGACTATCTGGGCGTCGTCATGGTGGTCATCACGGCCATCACCGGGCTCGCGACTGCGATCTATGCACTCGGCGAGATCCCCGAGCGGGTCGAGAAGCTGGGCTATCACGCGCTTTTCCAGACGCTGATCGCGGGCGTGACGGGGGCGTTCCTGACCGGCGACGTTTTCAACCTCTATGTCTGGTTCGAGGTCATGCTGATCTCGTCCTTCGGGCTCCTGATCCTGGGCGGCTCGCGCGAGCAGTTGGACGCGGGCATCAAGTATGTCGCGCTCAACCTCGTATCGACGCTGGTGTTCCTGTCCGGGATCGGGCTGCTCTACGGCATGACCGGCACGCTCAACATGGCCGATCTGCGCGGCGCCATTGCCGAGGTCGAGAACCAGGGGCTGGTGACCGTGGTCGCGATGATGTTCATGGTGGGCTTCGGGGTGAAGGCGGCGGTCTTCCCGCTGTTCTTCTGGTTGCCGGCCTCCTACCACACGCCCAGCTTCGCGGTGTCGGCGGTCTTTGCGGGGCTTCTCACCAAGGTCGGCGTCTACGCAATGATGCGGATGTTCACGCTCGTCTTCGTGGGCGATATCGGCTTCACGCACGAGATCCTGATCTGGGTCTCGGCGCTGACCATGCTGACGGGCGTTCTGGGCGCGGCGGCGCAGACCGATTTCCGCAAGATCCTGAGCTTCCACATCATCAGCCAGATCGGCTACATGACGCTGGGGCTGGCGCTTTACACACCGCTCGCACTGATGGGGGGCGTCTTTTACCTGGTGCACCACATCATCGTGAAGGCGAACCTGTTCCTGGTGTCGGGCGTGGCCAACAAGCTTGCGGGGCACACCGACCTCAACCGCATCGGGGGGCTCTACAAGTCGTCCCCCTTCCTGGCGGCGCTTTTCATCGTGCCGGCCTTCTCGCTGGCCGGTTTCCCGCCGCTTTCGGGCTTCTGGGCGAAGTATCTGATCGTCAAGGCGTCGATCGAGCTTGACGCCTGGCTCATCGCTTTCGTCGCGCTCTTCGTGGGCTTGCTTACGATCTTCTCGATGACCAAGATCTGGGGCATGGCCTTCTGGAAGCCGCATCCCGACGGTTACGACCCGACACCCGACCGCGTCCCTGACAGCGTGCGGATTCCGATGATGATCCCGATCGTCGGGCTCGCCGCCATGACCATCGTCATCGGCTTCTTCCCCGAGCCCTTCGTGCAGTTCGCCGAGGTCGCGGCGATGCAGCTTCTGGATCCGGCGCAATACGTCGAGGCGGTGCTGGGCGCCCAGGCAGAAGTGCAGGCGGACCTGCAGGCCGATGCGCCCGCGGGGTTGCAGCCCGATGCGACGACGGAGGAGGAGCAGCCATGAACGCCTTCGTCATCAACGTGATCCTTGCCTTCGCCTGGGCCGCGATGACGGGCGAGTTCTCTCTGGCCTCGCTGATGACCGGCGCGGTGCTGGGGTTCTTCGCGCTCTGGCTGTCGGCGCCCCTGACGGGGATCGAGCGGCTTTATTTCGTGCGCAGCTACCGGATCGCGCGGCTGGCGCTCTACTTCCTCTACGAACTCTTGCTGTCGTCGCTGCGCGTCGCCTGGGATGTGATCCGCCCCTATCCGCGCAACAAGCCCGCGCTCGTCGAAGTGCCGCTCGACGTGCAGAGCGATCTTGAGATCCTGCTTCTCACGAATCTCATCTCGCTCACCCCCGGGACGCTGAGCGTGGACGTGACGCCCGACCGCAGCACGCTTCTGGTCCATGCGATGTTCGCGGATGACCACGCGGCGGTGGTAGCCGAGCTGAAGAACGGGATGGAGCGGCTGGTCGCGGAGGTGTTCGAGAAATGACGGCAGCGGGCTTTCTAGCGCTTTCCATCAACATCGCGCTCATCATGATCCTTCTCGGTCTCGCCGTGGCTTTCGTCCGGCTGGCCATCGGGCCCAGCCTGGCCGACCGGGTCGTCGCGCTCGACATGATGACGATCACCATCATCGCCTTCTGCGGGGTCTATGCGGTGGCGGTCGACGACCCGTCGTTCCTCGACGTGGCGATCGTGCTGGCGCTGGTCGGATTTCTCGCCACCGTGGCGCTGGCGCGCTATACCGAGCGACGGTTCGAACAGGACGAGGACCAGAAGGGCGGCACGCGGCGCAAGGAGGATGACGATGCTTGACGTGCTCGTGGGGCTTTTTCTTCTCGGCGGCGGCGGGTTCGTCCTGATTGCGGCCATCGGCATCGTGCGCTTGCCTGATCTTCTGACCCGGATGCATGCCTCGACCAAGGCCGGCACGCTGGGCAGCCTGTTGATCCTGGTGGGGCTTGCGATTTTCGTGGGCTCGGCTGCTGTGGTCAGCAAGGTGATCGCGACGTCGCTGTTTCTGCTTCTGACCGCACCGATCGCCGCGCATATGATCGGCCGCGCCTATGCCCGGACCGAGCGGCAGCGCGAAGCGGACCCCAAGGACAGCGGCAAGCTGGTCACCGATCCCAGATAAAATTTCCCCGAGCCGGGCGCCCCGATACGACAAATGCTTGTGTCGTGCGGGGGCTTGCCCTATGCCATCTCTTGCTTCGGTCCGGGCGGTTCGCCGCCCGGTTAAAAGGGAACGTGGTGCGGCCTCAGGGTCAATTCCGCGACTGCCCCCGCAACTGTGAGCGGTGAGCGATGCCGGCACATGCCACTGTGGCGCCAGCCATGGGAAGGCCCGGCAAAGCTACGACCCGCAAGTCAGGAGACCTGCCGCAGCAATCACCCTGACCGGGCGCGGAGGGCGCCGGGGCAACGGTCCGTCCGTAGAGGTGATGCCCCACCGTCTGCGGAGGAGTGCCTCCCAGACATGTCGTCACGCGGCGCTTGCGCCGACTTTCGGGATGGTCACAGACATGCCTCCGATTCGAATCCTTTCCCCCGCCCTGGCCGGCCTTGCCGTGCTGGCCGCTTTCCCCGCCCAGGCGCAGTCCGTCGATCTGGGCAGGATCACGGTGCTTTCCTACGGCTTGACGGCGATGGCGACAGAGAGCACCGGTGCGAACGTGACCGTCATCACGGAAGAGGATCTTGCCGCCGCCGGCGATATCCAGCTGTCGTCCTTTCTGTCGCGACTGCCGGGCGTGAACGTCGTCCAGACCGGGCCGATCGGCACGGTGAGCGACGTGCGCATCCGTGGCGCGCATCCGCGCTATACTGCGGTCTTCATCGATGGCGTCCGCGTCAACGATCCGTCGTCGGCCAATGCGGCCTTTGCGTTCGGCACGCTGACCACCGCCGATATCGGTCGGATCGAGGTGCTGCGCGGCTCGCAATCGGCGCGCTTCGGCAGTGCGGCGGTCGGCGGCGTGGTCAATATCACCACGCGCGGCGCAACCGAACCCGGCACCAGCCAGCGCGTCTTCATGGAAGCCGGCAGCTACCGGACGCTCAACCTTGGCTACGGTTTCGCCCAGGCGTCTGAACGGGGCGAGCTTGCCTTCAACGCGGCGCGGGTCCAGACGCGCGGATTCTCGGCGTCCGACGAGGCCGAGGGCGCGACCGAGCCCGACGGGTTCCGCGCCACCCGGCTGAGCGTCAGCGGTCGGCACCGGGTGACCGACGCGCTGACCCTTGGGCTCTCGGCCTTCGCGCAGCGGTCTCGGGCCGAGTACGACGGGTTCGGCTTCAACCCCGCGATCGGCGATTTCGGGCCGGTCGATGCCGACAATGTCGAGCGTCGCCGCGAGTTTGGCGGACGCATCTTTGCCGAGTACGAACTGGGTGAGCATCGCCACGTCTTCGACCTGACCGGCTACAGGCTGAACCGGCAGGACGATTTCGTGAACTTCATGGGCGATCCCCAGATCGACGATTTCCGCAGCCGCCGAACGGGGGCAAGTTACATCGGATCGAGCCCGTTCGGGCCGGCACTCACGCTCAACTACGGGCTCGACTTCGAACGCGAGCGCGTGCTTATCGAGCGAGACAGCGGCACGACCACCGAGATCGAGATCCGCGAAAGGAATTGGGGCGTCTATGCCGAGGCCCTGGTCCGCCCGCAGGATGCGCTCGATCTTTCGGCAATCGTCAGGCATGACCGGCATTCGGTCTTCGGCGGGCAGACGACGGGGCGAGCAGCCGTTGCCTGGAACCCGACCACGCAACTGACGCTGCGGGCGGCCGCCTCGACGGGCTACCGCGTCCCATCCATCCCCGAACGCTTTGGCGCCTTTGGCAATCCGGCGCTGGAACCGGAGAGGAGCCGCAGCGCCGAGATCGGGGCCGACTACGCGTTCGGCGCCGCGCGGCTGTCCGGAACGCTCTACTACCTCGCCGCGCGGAACGAGATCACGTTCAATCCCCAGAGTTTCGTCTCCGAAAACCTCGAACGCACCCGGCGCCGGGGTGCGGAGCTGGAATTCGCCACGCCGCTGGGCGCGCGGAGCGAGATTGCCGCGGCCTATACCTATACCGACGCCGTCATCACCGGCGGTCCGCAGTCCGGCCTGCGCATCGGGCGGGTGCCCCGGCACGACCTGTCGCTGAGCGCCAGCACCGAATTCGCGCCGCGCTGGAATGCGAATGGGGTTCTGCAATACGTGGCGGATCGGCTGGATCGCAACGGCGCGATGCCGCTTCCCTCCTATACGGTCGTCAACGCGAGCGTGCGTTACGCCGTGACCGAACGCGCGGATGTCTTCCTGCGTGTCGAAAACGTCTTCGACCGGCAGTATCAGACGGTCGCTGGCTATGGCACGGCGGGGCGGTCGGTCTATGCCGGTGTTGCGGCGCGCTTCTGATCTGGCGGCGTTCGCCGTGGCGCTTTTTTGCGCCGCGGCGGCGTCTGCGGGGCCGCCCGAGCGGGTGGTCTCGATCAACCTGTGCACCGACCAGTTGGCGATGATGCTCGCGGCGCCGGGGCAGCTGGTCTCGGTCAGCCATGTCGCCGCCGATCCGCGCGTCTCGCCGTTGGCCGAAGAGGCCGCGGGGTTCCACCTGAACCGCGGCCAGGCCGAGGACGTGCATGCGCTGCAGCCCGACCTGGTGCTGGCCGGTCCCTATACCTCGCGCTACACGGTCGATCTGCTGCGCCGACTGGGGGTTGAGGTGCGCGAGCTGCCGGTTGCCGGGCGGCTTGCGGATATACCGGGGACGATTGCGCAGATGGGCGCATGGCTTGGGCGCGAAAGCGCGGCCGAGGCGCTGATCGCGGAGTTCGAGGCCGGCCTTGCCCGGCTCACCCCCGAGCCCGGCACGCGGCCGCGCGCGGTTCTGCACTACGCCAACAACTACACTTCGGGTGCCGGAACCCTCGCCGACGAAATCCTCGGCCTGGCCGGTTTCGTCAACATCGCCGCCGAGGAGGGGATCAGCGGCGGCGGTACGCTGGCGATGGAGCGGATCCTGATGCTCGCCCCCGATCTGGTCATCACCGGCCAGCGATATCCGGGCGCGAGCCGGGCCGAGGCGGTTCTTGATCACCCGGCCATGCAGACCCTGCGCGCGCGACGCGCCTCGGGCGTGTCGGATGCCGACTGGGTCTGCGGCACGCCGCATGTGCTGAGCGCGCTCGCGCGGCTGGTGTCGCTGCACGCCGAGGTGCGCTGATGCGCTTTCCCCTGCTGCTGGCGGGACTTGCGCTTCTTGTGGTGGCGCTTTTCGCGGGCTCATTGCTGGTCGGGCCGGCCGGGATCGCGCCTGCGCGCGCGCTTGCGGCGCTGGTGCGGGGCGAGGGGCTGGCGGAGACGTTGGTCATGCGCGAGATCCGCCTTCCGCGGGCGCTGCTTGCGGTGATGATCGGCGCCTCGCTGGGCCTGGCGGGGGCCGCGATGCAGGGCTATCTTCGCAATCCGCTGGCCGAGCCGGGGCTGATCGGCATTTCGGGCTCGGCCGCGTTGGGGGCGGTGCTGGCGCTGCATACCGGGCTTGCCGCCGCCTTCGCGCTGGCGCTGCCCCTGGCGGCGCTGGCGGGAGCGGTGGTGGCGGTCGGGCTGATCCTGGCGCTGGCCGGGCGCACGGGCGGGTCGATCACGCTGATCCTGGCGGGCATCGCGGTTTCGGCGATGGCCGGCGCGCTGACCTCGCTGGTGTTGAACCTCTCGCCCAACCCCTTCGCCGCGGCCGAGATCGTGTTCTGGATGATGGGCTCGCTGGCTGACCGGTCGATGGTGCATGTCTGGCTGGCGCTGCCGTTCATGGCGGTCGGCTGGGCGCTGCTCGCCACGCTCGGGCGGGGGCTCGACGCGCTCACCTTGGGCGAGGATGCGGCGGCCACGCTGGGCGTCTCGCTCACGCGGCTGCGGCTGATGCTGATTGGCGGGACAGCCTGCGTCGTGGGCGCGGGCACGGCGGTGGCGGGCGCGATCGGCTTTGTCGGGCTGGTCGTGCCGCATATCCTGCGCCCCTTCGTCGGCGCGCGGCCGTCGCGCCTCCTGGCCGCCTCGGCGTTGGGGGGCGCGGCGATGCTTCTGGCCGCCGACATCGCCGTGCGGCTGGTCCTGCCTGAGCGCGACCTGAAGCTGGGCGTGCTGACGGCGCTGGTCGGCGCGCCGCTCTTCCTGCACCTGATCTACCGAACCCGACGCGAGGGGCTCTGATGGCACTCCTGTCGCTTGCGCACCTCTATGCCGCGCGCGGACCTTGCGACGTGCTCCACGACATCTCGCTTTCCGTTGCGGCGGGTGAGTTCGTCGGGCTTCTCGGCCCCAACGGCGCCGGCAAGACGACGCTGATGCGCGCAGCCCTTGGCCTGATGCCGGCGCGGGGAGAGGCGAACCTGGCCATGCTCGACCGCCGCGCCCGCGCCCGAGCCGTCGCCTGGCTGCCGCAGGCGCGCGAGATCGCCTGGCCGGTCGACGTGGAGACCGTCATCACCTTGGGCCGTGCGCCGCACCTCGCGCCCGGCCAGAGCCCGGGGCCGGCGGACCGCGACGCAATCGACGCTGCCATCGCGCGCATGGGGCTGGACGGGTTTCGCACGCGCATCGCGACGCAACTGTCGGGAGGCGAGCAGGCGCGGGTGCTGATCGCCCGGGCACTGGCACAGCAGACGCCGCTTCTGATGGCGGACGAACCGACGGCGGGACTCGATCCGGCAAGCCAGATCGGGCTGATGGAGCTTTTTGCGGCGACCGCGCGCGAAGGCAGGGCGGTGATCGCCTCGCTCCACGACCTGGGCCTGGCGGTACGGCATTGCTCGCGGGTGATCGTGCTCGACCGCGGGCGTATCGCTGCCGACGGGCGACCCGACGCGGTGCTGACGCCCGACCTTCTGGCGCGGGTGTTCCACATCAGCGCGCATTTCGTGCAGGGTTCGGACGGGCCGATTTTCCAGCCGCTGGGCGTGATCCGGTAAAGACGCACGAAGTGCGCGCTTGCCCACTTGGCGGGAGCCGATTTCGAGTCGCGCAGGGTTGGCGCGATGGAACGGTGTTTGTAGATTAGGGTTCATAACGGACGCCTGGCCTTTGCCTGGGCATCGTGCCCCACCCCTTGGCGTGCGGCATGGCAATGAACCACGAGGGGGGACAGGATGAGCCGGCTGATCGTAGCATCGAACCGAACTGCCACACCGGGCGAGGAACGCGCCGGGGGGCTTGCCGTCGCCGTGGGCGATGCGCTCGCGGAACGCGGCGGGGTCTGGTTCGGCTGGTCGGGCGAGATCGTGCCGCGCGAGACCCGTGGCATACGCATGTTCGTCGATGGCAATGTCGATTACGCGCTGGCCGATCTGACCCCGGTGGAGCATCAGGGCTACTACCTCGATTTTGCCAATCGCGCGCTCTGGCCGGTTCTGCACTATCGCGTCGATCTGGCGGTGTTCGACGATGCCGCCTACGACGTCTATGCGGCGGTCAATCGGCGCTTCGGTCGGCTGCTTTATCAGTTGCTGCGCCCGGAAGATCTGGTCTGGGTGCACGACTATCACTTCCTGCTTCTGGGCGATGAGTTGCGCGCCAATGGCTGGCGCGGGACGATCGGGTTTTTCCTGCACGTGCCCTTTCCCGCGCCCGAGGTTTTCGCGGCCCTGCCACAGCACCACCGGCTTGCGCGGGGCATGGCGGCCTTTAATTTGCTGGGCTTTCAGACCGCGCGCGACGTTGGCAACTTCACCCGCTACCTGGTCGAGGAGCACGGCGCCGAGGTTCTGGAGGATGGCCGCATCAAGGTCTTCGACCATGTCATCCGGGCCGCGGCCTTTCCCATCGGGATCGAGCCCGACGAGGTGGCGCGCATGGCCGAAAGCGACGAGGCGCGCGATGCGGCCTGCCGGCTGGGGCGGATCATCGAGAATCGCGCGCTGGTCATCGGGGTCGACCGGATGGATTATTCCAAGGGCCTGCCGCAGCGCCTGGCGGCCTTCGGGCGGCTTCTGGACGACAACGAAGGCCTGCGCGGGCGGGTGACGCTGCTGCAGATCGCGCCGCCGTCGCGCGAGTCGGTCGAGGCGTACCGGGACCTGCGCGAGGAACTCGATCGGCTGACCGGGCGGGTCAACGGCGACTATTCCGACCTGGACTGGACGCCGATCCGGTATCTGGCGCGCAGTTATTCGCGCGAGGTGTTGTCGGGGCTGTTCCGGCTTGCGCGGGTGGGTCTGGTGACGCCGCTCCACGATGGAATGAACCTTGTGGCAAAGGAATATGTGGCCGCGCAGGATCCCGAGGACCCGGGTGTGCTGGTCCTGTCGGAATTCGCCGGTGCGGCGGAGCGGATGGAGACCGCGATGCAGGTCAATCCGCATGACGTGGGCGGCATGGCCGATGCGATCCGCCGGGCACTGGAAATGTCCAAGGAAGAGCGGATCGAGCGCTGGAAAGTGCTCATGGACGAGGTGAGCGACCATGACATTTCGGTCTGGCGGCAGAGCTTCCTGAATTCGCTGGAGGCAATCGGGCGCGAGGCGGGGTAAGCCGGATTTCGCGCGCGACAGCGTCACCCATGAAAACCGTGCAGCGGGCCGATCCGGCGGGTCGGCGCGAGTGTTGATGAAACCTTGACGGGGCGTGCCGGCGCGTCGGTCGCGGCCACGGGGGAATGGGGCGGATCGCCTTGTTTTGTTGGTTTTGGGGCGTATGGCAGGCGTATGACAAACGTATGGCAGGCGTATGACAAACGTATGGCAGTTTTCGCCATTTCGGGCGGATTGCGGTGAAAAACGGCGGTCGGCGCTACGTTCGGTGGGTGCCGGCGCGCAACGGTTCTTGAAGCAAAATGCAACTTCTGGGGCGATAGGGCCAGATTCCGACGCCGGATACGGCAAGATCAGGGTCGAGCCGGATGCAACCATGGCCAGGCATCGGCCCGGTCGCTGGGCAGATGACGGGTTCGATCACCGGGTAGCCGCCGAACCCGATGCCGGCAGACGCCGAACCCGATGCCGGACCAGATGTGGGCGCCGCTGTCGCGGCCCCGTATGGGCGCGCAAGACGGGGCCGATGCGCGGCTACGGGGGAGGAGGGCCGGGCTGCTCCCTGGCGGTCCGCTGAGGGATCGCCCGGCCCGGGGCGTCAGAGGAGGGCTTGCGCGCGTTCGGCCACGACCTCGGGCGTGATGCCGAATTCGCGAAAGAGCACCTCGGCCGGGGCCGAGGCGCCGAAGCTGTCCATGCCGACGAAATCGGATTTCCGCGCCCGTTCGCCCAATAGCCAGCGGTCCCATCCGCCCATGCGCACCGCGGCCTCGACGCCGACGCGCACCGGCCCGGCGGGCAGGACACGGCGGCGATAGGCCTCGGGCTGGGCGGCGAAAAGCTCCATCGACGGCATCGAGACGACGCGCGTGCCGATCCCCTGGGCCTGTAGCAGCTCGCGCGCCTTCAGCGCGACATGAACCTCGGAGCCCGTGGCGATCAGGATCGCCCGGCGCTTGCCCTCGGCCTCGGCCAGGACGTAGGCGCCCTGCGCGGTCAGGTTCTTCGTGCTGTGGCTTTCGCGCACGGCGGGGACGCCCTGACGGGTCAGCGACAGGACGGTGGGGCGGCGCTGCTGTTCCAGCGCGATTTCCCAGGCCTCGGCCGTTTCGACCAGATCGGCCGGGCGGATGACCAGCGTGTTCGGCGTCGCGCGGCTGATCGCCAGATGCTCGACCGGCTGGTGGGTGGGGCCATCCTCGCCCAGGCCGATGGAATCGTGGGTCATCACGTAGACGACCGGCACGCCCATCAATGCCGAAAGCCGCATGGAGGGGCGGGCATAATCGGTGAAGGCCATGAAGGTGCCGGAATAGGGGCGGATGCCGCCATGCAGCGCCATGCCGTTCATCGCCGCCGCCATGCCGTGTTCGCGGATGCCGTAATGGACATAGCGGCCCTTGCGGTTGTCGGTGTCGAAAACGCCCAGGTCGGGGGTCCTGGTGTTGTTCGAACCGGTCAGGTCGGCGGAGCCCGCGAAAGTTTCCGGCACGATGGGGTTGATCGCCTTGAGAACCGCCTCCGAGGCCGCGCGGGTGGCGAGCTTCGGTTTGGTCTCGGCGGCTTCCTTCTTCACCTTGCGGATCGCGGCGGGCAGGCGTTTGGGCATCTCGCCCGAGAAGATGCGCGCGAATTCGGCCTGCTTGGCGGCGGAAAGCTCGGCCAGCCGCGCCTCCCATTCTTCGCGCGCCGGACCGCCGCGGGCGCCGATGGCTTCCCAGGCCTGCTTGATCTCGGCCGGGATCTCGAACGGGGCGTGGTCCCAGCCGTAGACGGCGCGGGTGTCGGCGATGAGCTGCGCGTCGGTCAGCGCGCCGTGGCCCTTGGCCGTGTCCTGCGCGCTGGAACCGAGCGCGATATGCGTGTGGCAGGCGACCATCGCCGGGCCGGGGCTGGCCTTGGCGGCGGTCAGCGCGCGGTCGATATCCTCGGGGTCGTGGCCGTCGCAGTCGAAGACGTCCCAGCCGGCGGCCTTGAATCGCGCCTTCTGGTCGGTGACGCAGGCGAGGTCCACCTTGCCGTCGATGGTGATGTTGTTGTCGTCCCAGAGCACGATCAGCTTCGACAGCTTCTGCCGGCCGGCCAGGCCGATCGCCTCGTGGCTGACCCCCTCCATCAGGCAGCCGTCGCCGGCGATGACCCAGGTGTGGTGGTCCTGGATCTTCGCCCCCCAGCGGGCGCGCAAGGATTCCTCGGCGATGGCGAAGCCCACGGCATTGGCCAGGCCCTGGCCCAGCGGGCCGGTCGTCGTCTCGATCCCCTTGGCGTGGCCGTATTCGGGATGGCCCGCGGTGATCGCGCCCCATTGGCGGAAGTTCTTCAGCTGATCCAGCGTCATGTCGGCATAGCCGGTCAGGTGCAAGAGCGCATAGAGCAGCATCGAGCCGTGGCCCGCCGACAGGATGAAGCGGTCGCGATCCGCCCAGTCGGGCGCGGCGGCGTCGAATTTCAGGTGCTTCTCGAACAGGACGGTCGCCACGTCGGCCATGCCCATCGGCATGCCGGAATGGCCGGAATTCGCCGCGGCGACGGCATCGAGCGCGAGCACGCGGATGGCGCAGGCCTTCTGCCAATGGTCGGGGTGGCGGGCGCGCAGGGTGGCGATATCCAAGGCGTGCGTCCTTTCGTTGAGCCGGGTTGCGGGCCTCTTAGCAGGCTCAAGGGCAAGTTCAAGCGCGTGCTGCAAGCCCTTGGTTGGAATGGCCGCGCAATCGTCCTAATCTGCGGGCCGGGAAGACCGGGCGGCACCCGTTGGGTGATTCGGGGCCGCCGAGCGAATGCGTGTGAAACGGAGAATCCGAGATGAGCGACCTTGCCGCCTATGAAAGCCGCATCACGGCGGCGCTGGACCGGATCGCCAAGCGGGTCGAAGGGGGGGCTGTCGCATCGCAGGCGGGTCGGCAGGCGCCGGCGGGCGCCAGGCCCGACCCCGCCGCCGAAGCGACGATTGTGCAGCTGCGCGCGGCGCTGGAGAAGGAGCGCGCCACCAATGCCCAGCTGTCCGAACGGCTGGCCAGCATGCGCCAGCGCCAGGACGGGCAGGCGGGCCAGCTGGAGCGGCGGGTGGCGCGGCTGACCGAGCAGCTTGACCTGCAGAGCCTGGAGATGCTGCGGCTGAAGAAGGCGAACACCCGGCTGATGGAGGCCAATTCCGCCCTGCGCGAGGCCTATGTCGAGAATTTCCCCGATCACCAGATGATCAACCGTTCGATCTCGGCCGATCTCGAGGGGCTGCAGGCCGAACGCCGCGCCGAGATGGCCGAGATGGAAGAGATCCTGAGCGAATTGCGGCCGCTGGTGGCCGCCGAGACCCGCCCCGCCGGTTGAGGAGAGACCGATGCCCGAAGAAACGATCACCATCGGCGGCAAGAATTTCGAGGTCGCCTGCCAGGCGGGCGAGGAGCAGTTCCTGCACGCGGCGGCCGGGATGCTGGACCACGAGGCGCAGACGCTGATCGCCCAGATCGGCCGGTTGCCCGAGGCGCGGATGCTGTTGATGGCGGGGCTGATGCTGGCCGACCGCACCGCCGGGGTCGAGGACCGGCTGCGCGCCGCCGAGGAAGAGGTCGAGCGGCTGCGCTCCGAGATCGCGCAGCTGCGCAAGGCGCCGCGCCAGGGGGCGAACCGCGTCGAGGTGCCGGTGGTTCCGAAGGAGCTCGCCGAGTCGCTGGCGGAGATCGCCGCGCGCGCCGAGGCCCTGGCCGACCAGATCGACGAACGCGCCTGACGCGCCGGGCGGGGGTCGTTCCGGTGGCGGCCGGCCTCGGGGGCATCGAGCCCCCTCGATGGGGGTGAGGCGCGCCCCTCCGTCAGCCGATGACCTGAGGGTGGCAGCGCGCGCCCCGGTTCAGGCGGCTTCCTGGCGCGGCGCGTTCAGTTTCGCGGCGACCTCGGCGCGGACCTTTTTCGCCGCCTCTTCCTTCACCGGTCCATAGCCGCGAATGCCCATCGGCGCGGCGAGGATCTCGCGCCAGAGGGGCAGGGCGTGCGGTGCCTCGGCCTCGGCGCGCTTGAGCAAACCCTCGTACCAGTCGAGCAGCTCGCGCTCCATCTGCCGCTCTGGATGGCGGGCGAAGATGTCGCAGCGGCCGCCGCGCAAGCCCTTCATCCGTGCGAGCATCGCGAAGGCCGGCCGCATCGCCCAGCCCGGGAAGCGGCGCTTGTTGGGCCGCCCGCGATGGTCGGTGCCGGTGGGCCAGAGGGGGGGCGCCAGGTGGTAATTCACCCGCGCTCCGGGGCCGAACTCCTGCCGGATGCGCGCGGCGAAGCCCGCATCGCGATGCAGCCGCGCCACCTCGTATTCGTCCTTGACCGCCATCAGCTTGAAGAGGCTGCGCGCCGCAGCCCGCGACAGCTCCTCGTCCCCCAGCGCCAGGATCGGGGCCAGCCGCTCGCGGTAGCGCTTGGCGTAATCCGCGTCCTGGTAGTCGATCAGGAACGCCGCGCGGCGGGTGATCAGCTTCTCGAGCGTCTCTTCCGGCGGTTTCGGGCGCATCAACTCGGCCAGCGGCGCCGGATCGACGGCGGCCAGCCGACCGAGCGCGAAGGCGCGGCGGTTGGCCTCGATGGCGACGCCGTTCAGGTCGATCGCCCGATCGAGCGCGGCGAGCGACACGGGCACCAGCCCCGACTGCCAGGCAAAGCCCATCAGGATCATGTTGGCATAGACCGTGTCGCCCATCAGCGCCTCGGCCAGCCGGCCCGCGTCAAGCGCGCCGACCTCGCCACCGACCGCCGATTCCAGCGCCCGCAGGCGCGCCGGGATCTTCAGAGAGGCGTCGCGGTTCAAGACGATGTCGCCGGTCGGCATCTCGGTGAGCGTGACCACCGCGCGGGTGCCCGGCCGCAGGCAGGCCGAGGCCTTGGGCGCGGTCGAGACGACCAGATCGCAGCCGATCAGCGCATCGGCCGAGGCGCGGTCGGTGCGCACCTGCTGGATGTCGGCGGGCTTCGGCGCCAGGCGCAGGTAGCTCAGCACGGGGCCGAACTTCTGCGCGAAGCCGGTGAAGTCGAGCACCGACGACCCGCGGCCTTCCAGATGCGCGGCCATCGAGATCAGCGCGCCCACCGTGACGACACCGGTGCCGCCGACGCCGGTCACGAGCAGGTCATAGGGCTTGTCGAGCATCGGCAGGTCGGGTTCCGGCAGTTTGGCCAGGGCCGCGTCGATTACGTCGGACGCCTTCGGTTTCGGCTTCAGCCGCGGCGCGCCCTCGATGGTGACGAAGGAGGGGCAGAAGCCGTTGAGGCAGGAATAGTCCTTGTTGCAGTTCGACTGGTTGATCCGCCGCTTGGGCCCGAATTCGGTGTCGATGGGCTCGACCGACAGGCAGTTCGATTCCTTCGAGCAGTCGCCGCAGCCCTCGCAGACCAGTTCGTTGATCATCACGAACTTCTGCGGGTCCTCGAGCTTGCCGCGCTTGCGGCGGCGGCGCTTCTCGGTGGCGCAGGCCTGCTCGTAGATCAGGACCGAGACGCCCTTCACCTCGCGGATCTCGCGCTGCACGGTGTCGAGGTCGCGCCGGTCGTGGAAGGTCGTGCCGGCGGGGAAATCGGCGCGGCTGAACTTGCCGATATTGTCCGAAACGAGCGCGATGCGCTCCACCCCCTCGGCCCGGCAGATCGCCGCGATGGACTGGACCGAAACGGGGCCATCGACCGGCTGCCCGCCGGTCATGGCGACCGCGTCGTTGTAGAGGATCTTGTAGGTGATGTTCGCGCCCGCCGCGATCGCCTGCCGGATCGCCATGGAGCCCGAATGGTACCAGGTGCCCTCGCCCAGGTTCTGAAAGACGTGGTCATTGCCGGTGAATTTCGACGAGGCCGCCCAGTTCACCCCCTCGCCGCCCATCTGGATCAGGGACGTGGTCTCGCGGTTCATCCAGGACGCCATGAAATGGCAGCCGATGCCGGCCAGTGCCTTCGATCCTTCGGGCACGCGGGTGGAGGTGTTGTGAGGGCAGCCCGAGCAGAAATAGGGCGTGCGCACCGCGCCGGGGACGTTGAGCACCTTCGGCTCGACGCCCAGCACCTCCGCGGCGCGGGCGGGGAAGCCCTCGTCCGGGAACAGACGGTCGAGCCTGCGCGCGACGATGGGTAAAAGCTGCCGGGGGCTGAGTTCGCCCGTCCAGGGGATCAGCCGCTCGCCTTTCTCGTCGCGCTTGCCGACCATCAGCCGCGGCTTGTCGCCGTCCCAGTCGTAGAAATATTCCTTGAGCTGGCTTTCCACGATGCCGCGCTTTTCCTCGACGACCAGGATCTCTTCCTTGCCGGCGACGAATTCAAGCGCCTTGCGGTGCGCCAGCGGCCAGACCATGCCGACCTTGTAGATGTCGATGCCCAGCCGCGCGCAGGCGTCGCGGTCGACGCCCAGAAGCCGCAGCGCCTCCATCAGGTCGAGATGCGCCTTCCCGGTGGTAATGAGTCCGAACCGCGCGCGCGGCAGGTCGTGGATGCGCTGGTCGATGGGGTTGGCCTCGGCGAAGGCAAGGGCGGCCTGCTTCTTTGCCTCCATCCGGTCCTCGATCTGGAAGCCGGGCAGGTCTGGCCAGCGGTAATGCAGCCCGCCGGGCGGCGGGGTGAAATCGGGCGCCCTGAACTGCCGGTCGGGCAGCAGGTCCACCGACATGCCGCTTTCGACCACGTCCGAGACCGCCTTGAACCCGACCCAGAGGCCGGAAAACCGCGACAGTGCATAGCCCCATTCGCCGAAGGGCAGGAACTCGGCCACGTTCGCCGGGCTGATGACCGGCATGAACCAGGCCAGGAAGGCCGCGTCGGACTGGTGCGGCATCGAGGACGAGACGCAGCCGTGGTCGTCGCCGGCCACGACGAGCACGCCGCCATGGGGCGAGGAGCCGTAGGCATTGCCGTGCTTGAGCGCGTCGCCCGACCGGTCCACGCCCGGCCCCTTGCCGTACCACATGCCGAAGACGCCCTGGACCTGCGCGTTCGGATTGCTCTCGACCTGCTGGCTGCCCAGGATCGCGGTCGCGCCCAGATCCTCGTTCACTGCGGGCAGAAATTCGATGCGGCCCTCCTTGATCCGGTCACGCGCGCGCCACAGCTCCAGATCGAGCGCCCCCAGCGGCGAGCCGCGATAGCCCGAGACGAGCCCGCCCGTGTTCAGCCCCGCCGCGCGGTCGCGCCGCGCCTGATCGAGCAGGATGCGCACCAGCGCCTGCGTCCCGGTCAGGAACACGCGGCCCTCGGTCCGGGTGTAGCGGTCGGACATCTGGTATTCGGCGAGCGGCGGGCGGAAGGGGGCGGTCATGGCGATCCTCTCGAAAAGGAATATCTTGGCTGCGACTTTGGACCAGTCTAGCGCAACCGCTCCGAAAGGCGGTGCCAAACTTGCCACTCTGACGGGGTTTTGACTCGCCGCCGTTTCAGAAACTGGCAGAATGACGAAAATTCATGTCAGAGGACCGCATGCAACTGGAACCCCGTGATTTTGCGATCCTGGATCTTCTGCAACGGGATTCGCGCCTATCGAACCAGGACCTGGCCGAGCGCGTGGGCATGTCGACCTCGGCCTGCTGGCGGCGCGTGCGGGCACTGGAGGACGCCGGCGTGATCCGCGGCTACCGGGCCGAGATCGACCCGCGCCGCGCCGGGCTCGCATTCCACGCTATCATCCATGTCCGGCTGGTGCGCCACGCCCGCGACATCGTCGAGCGCTTCGTAGACGAGGTGATGCGCCACGAGGAGGTGCAGGATTGCTACGCGACCACCGGCGAGGCCGATTACCACCTGCGCATCCTCTGCCGGGACCTCGATGCGTTCAACGACTTCATGGAGCGCACGCTCTTCCAGCTCGACGGGATCGCGAACATCCAGACCAACCTGGTGCTGCGCCACATCAAGGCGCCGGGCAAATCCGAGCGATGAACTTCAGGGCAGGAAGCGCCCCGCGACCGGCACGCCGGCAAGCCAAGGATGCAGCGCAATCAGCAACAGGACAAGCGCCAGTCCGGCCACCAGGCGCAGCGCCGTTTCGCCGCCCACACCTTGCCGCCAGCGGTTAGCGCGCGCGGTGGCGACCAGTCG
>SLKW01000490.1 GCA_007134405.1 Paracoccaceae bacterium | reverse complement strand
TTCACGAAGACGATGTTCTTGGGCAGCCAGGCCTGCGTGTCGATGTAATGCGAGACGAAATCCCAGGCGCGGGCATTGGCGCCGGTCGAGGGCGAGGTGATCATCGCCTCGACCCGGCCGGTGGAAAAGGCGGTGGGGATGTCGCCTTCCTCCACCTGCGTGGGGGTGGCGCCCAGCAGCGTCGCCAGACGCTCGGTCGCGACGTTGTAGGCGCGGAAGCTCAGCCCCTCCATCTGCTCGGGCTCGGCCACCTCCTGGCGCAGATAGAGGCTCTGGCCCGGCCAGGGCACGGAGAAGAGGACGGTCAGGCCTTCGGCTGCGAGCTTTTCCTCGACCGCCGGGCGCGAGGCCTCCCACAGCTTCTCGGCCTCCTCGTAGCTGGCGGCGAGGAAGGGGATGGAATCGACGCCGAAGATCGGGTCCTCGTTGGCCAGCCGCGACAGCAGGATCTCGCCGATGGGCACCAGGCCCTGGCGCACGGCGTCCTTGATCTCGGCATGGCCGAAGAGCGAGTTGGCGGAATGCACGGTGATGCTCAGCGCGCCATCGGTCGCGGCTTCGACATCCTCGGCGAACTGCATGATGTTCTGGGTGTGGAAGATCCCGTCGCCGTAGGGTGTGGGCATGTCCCAGTTTGTCTGCGCAAGGGCGGGGCTGGCGGCCAGCGCGAGTGCCGGCGCGAGCAGGCTGAAGCGGATGGTCATGGTGAAACTCCCTGATCGGGCCCGTTCGGGGCGTTCTTGGCGCCGACCCGTGGGTGGATCCCGTGCGGGGGCGCGGTTCAACGTTGACAAGACGTTGTCAATTTGTCAACGATTTTTCATTCTGACCGAGGCAGGGGGTGAAGCGATGGGCGCGAACGTGCAGGGGGGTCATCAGGACGCCGGGAGCCGGGACTTCGGGCGCTGGGACTTCTGGATCGACCGGGGCGGCACCTTCACCGATGTCGTCGGCCGCGACCCCGAGGGGGCGCTGCATCCGCTGAAGCTACTGTCGGAAAACCCGGGCGTCTACGAGGATGCCGCGATCGAAGGGATCCGCCGGCTTCTGGGCGGGGCGATCGAGCCCGCGCGGATCGGCACGGTGAAGATGGGCACCACCGTCGCCACCAACGCGCTTCTGGAGCGCAAGGGCGACCGGGTGCTCCTGCTCACGACGCGCGGCTTCCGCGACGCCCTGCGGATCGCCTACCAGGCCCGGCCGGACATCTTCGCCAAGGAAATCATCCTGCCCGAGCAGCTTTACGAGCGCGTTGTCGAGGTGGACGAGCGTCTGCGCGCCGATGGTTCGATTGAGCGCGAAATGGACCTCGACCCGCTGCGCGAGGCGCTGGAGGCCGCGAAGGCCGACGGGATCAACGCGGTCGCCATCGCGCTCATGCATGCCTGGAAGAACCCCGAGCACGAGGCGCGGCTGGCGGAACTGGTGCGCGGCGCGGGCTTCGGCCAGGTCTCGGTCAGCCACGAGGTCAGCCCGCTCATCAAGCTCGTCGGACGCGGCGACACGACGATCGTGGATGCGTACCTCTCTCCCATCCTGCGCCGCTACGTCGCCCGCGTGGCAGAGGCGTTGGGGGCGACCCCGGCGGGCGAGAACGGCCCGACGCTGCAGTTCATGATGTCCTCGGGCGGGATGACCGCGGCCGAGGCGTTCCAGGGCAAGGACGCGATCCTGTCGGGCCCGGCGGGCGGGGTCGTGGGCATGGTGCAGACGGCCCGGCTGGCGGGGTTCGAGAAGGTGATCGGCTTCGACATGGGCGGCACCTCGACGGATGTCGCGCATTGCGCGGGCGAATACGAGCGCGCGCTCGATACCGAGGTGGCGGGCGTGCGGATGCGCGCGCCGATGATGCGCATTCACACGGTGGCGGCGGGCGGGGGCTCGATCCTGCACGCCGAACCGGGGCGCTTTCGCGTCGGCCCCGACAGCGCCGGCGCCGATCCCGGCCCCGCCTGCTACCGCCGCGGCGGGCCGCTGACGGTGACCGACGCCAACGTCATGCTGGGCAAGCTCAACCCCGACCTCTTCCCGGCGATCTTCGGCCCCGACCAGGACCAGCGGCTCGACCGCGCCGTGGTCGAGGAGAAATTCGCCGAGATCGCCGGGCGCGAGGGCAAGTCGCCCGAGGAGGTGGCCGAGGGTTTCCTCAAGATCGCGGTGGAGAACATGGCGAACGCGATCAAGAAGATCAGCGTCCAGCGCGGCTATGACGTCACCCGCTACCTGCTCAACTCCTTCGGCGGCGCGGGCGGGCAGCATGCCTGTCTGGTGGCCGATGCGCTGGGAATGGAATCGGTCCTGATCCACCCGCTCTCGGGGCTGTTGTCGGCCTACGGGATCGGGCTCGCGACCGTATCGGCCAGCCGCCAGCAGGCGCTGCTGAAACCGCTGGCCGAGGGTTCGGCCAAGGCGATCGACGCGCTGATCGCGGACCTCCGGGCGCAGGTTCTGACCGATCTGGATGAGCAAGGCGTGCCCGCGGACGCCACCGACTGGCTGCCGGTCCTCATGCTGCGCTACGCCGGCACCGACACGCCGCTGCCCGTGCCCTTCGGCCACCGCGACCTGGCCCGCGCCCGCGCCGATTTCGAGGCGGCGCACAAGGCGCAGTTCGGCTTCATCTACGACGACAAGGAAATCACCGTCGAGGCGATCGACCTGCAGGCCCATGACGCGCGCGAGACCGGCGCCGAGGAACCCGAGCTTGCGACCGAGACGGCCAGCCCCGACCCGTCCGAGACCACGCGCATCTTCGCCGACGGCGGCTGGCACGCGGCGGGCGTCTTCCGGCGCGAGGCGCTCAGCCCCGGCGCGGTGGTCACCGGCCCCGCGCTGATCATCGAGGCGAACCAGACCATCGTGATCGAGCCCGGCTGGCGGGCCGAGATCACCGCCCGCGACCATGTGCTCATGCGCCGCTACCAGGCCGCCAAGCGCGCGCAGGTGGTCGGCGCCGGCAAGGCCGACCCGATCCTGCTCGAGGTTTTCAACAACCTCTTCATGAACATCGCCGAGCAGATGGGCGTGGCGCTGCAGAACACCGCCCATTCGGTGAACATCAAGGAACGGCTCGACTTTTCCTGCGCCGTCTTCGACGCCGAGGGCGCGCTCGTCGCCAACGCACCGCACATGCCGGTGCACCTGGGCTCGATGGACCGCTCGGTCGAGACCGTGATCCGCCTCAACCCGACGATCCGCCCCGGCGATGTCTACGCGCTGAACGCCCCCTACAACGGCGGCACCCACCTGCCCGACATCACCGTCGTCTCGCCCGTCTTCGACGATGCCGGGCAGCGGATCCTCTTCTGGGTCGCCTCGCGCGGGCATCATGCGGATGTGGGCGGCACCGCGCCCGGCTCGATGACGCCGCTCGCGACGACCGTGGACGAGGAGGGCGTGCTGATCGACAATCTGAAACTGGTCGAGGCCGGGCGCCTGCGCGAGGAGGAGTTGCGCCGCGTCCTGACCGACCACCCGTATCCCTGCCGCAACCCCGACCAGAACGTCGCCGACCTCAAGGCCCAGGTCGCCGCGAACGAGCGCGGCGCGGCCGAGCTGCGCAAGATGGTCGCGGATTTCGGCCTCGACGTGGTGCAGGCCTACATGGGCCACGTTCAGGACAATGCCGCCGAGGAGGTTCGCCGCCTGCTCGGCCGGCTGGAGGATTGCAGCTACGAATACCGGACCGACACCGGCCAGGTGATCCGCGTGAAGATCACCGTGGACCGGGACGCGCGCGAGGCGACCGTCGACTTCACCGGCACCTCGGACGCCGAACCCAACAACTTCAACGCGCCCGAACCGGTGACACGGGCCGCCGTCCTTTACGTCTTCCGGGTGATGGTCGAATCGCCGATCCCGATGAACGCGGGCTGCCTGCGCCCGATCCGCATCAAGGTGCCCAAGGGCTCGATGCTGGCGCCGCAATACCCGCGCGCGGTGGTGGCGGGCAATGTGGAAACCAGCCAGCACGTCACCAACGCGCTCTTCGGCGCGCTGGGGGCCATCGCCAACAGCCAGGGAACGATGAACAACCTGACCTTCGGCAACGACCAGTATCAGTATTACGAGACGATCTGCTCGGGTTCGCCGGCCGGGGTGATGAACGACGGGCGCGGCTTTCACGGCACCTCGGGCGTGCATGTCCACATGACCAACTCGCGCCTGACCGACCCCGAGGTGCTGGAGCTGCGCTTCCCGGTGCTGCTGGAGGAGTTCGGTTTGCGGCCGGACTCGGGCGGGCAGGGGAAGTGGCGCGCGGGCGACGGGACCACCCGCACGATCCGGTTTCTGGAACGGATGGATTGCGCGATCCTGTCGTCGCACCGCTACCGCGCGCCGCAGGGCGTGGCGGGCGGCGGGGCGGGCGAGAAGGGCCGCACGCTGGTGCGCCGCCTCGACGGGCGCGAGGAGGAACTGAAGGGCTGCGACCAGACCGTGCTCGAGGCGGGCGAGGCGGTGACCGTCATCACCCCGACGGCGGGCGGCTACGGCGCGCCGTGACGCCCCTTGCCGGGGCGGCCGCTTTCGGACAGAACCACGCCATGCAGACGCCCCGCTACACGAGCCTCGTCCGGTCGCTGCCCGCGACCGTTCCCTTCGTCGGCCCCGAGACGCAGGAACGCGCCCGCGGCGCGCCCTTCGCCGCGCGCCTCGGCGCCAACGAGAACGGCTTCGGCCCCTCGCCCCGCGCGCTCGAGGCGATGCGCCGCGCCTCGGCCGACCAGTGGATGTATGGCGACCCCGAAAGCCACGATCTGAAGGAAGCCCTGGCCGCGCATCTCGGCGTCACGCCGCGTCATCTGGTCGTGGGCGAGGGGATCGACGGGCTTCTGGGCTATCTGGTGCGCCTGCTGGTTGCGCCGGGCGACGCGGTGGTCACCTCGGACGGTGCCTATCCGACCTTCAACTACCATGTCGCAGGCTACGGCGGGGTCCTGCACAAGGTGCCCTATGCCAGCGATTTCGAGGATCCGGCGGCGCTTTTCGCCCGTGCGGGCGAGGCGGGCGCGAAACTCGTCTATCTTGCCAATCCCGACAATCCGATGGGCAGCGCCCATCCCGGCCATGTCATCAAATCCGCGCTCGCCGACCTGCCCGAGGGCACGCTGCTCGCGCTCGACGAGGCGTATCTCGAATTTGCGCCCACGGGCACGGCGCCGCGGATCGACCCGGACGATCCGCGCGTGATCCGCCTGCGCACCTTTTCCAAGGGCTACGGCCTGGCCGGGGCTCGGATCGGCTACGCCATCGCCGCGCCGGGTCTGATCGCCGCCTTCGACAAGGTGCGCAACCATTTCGGGCTCAACCGCGCCGCGCAGATCGGCGCGCTGGCGGCGCTGAACGACCAGGCATGGCTCGACCAGACCATCGCCCGCGTCGCCGCCTGCCGCGACCGTCTCGCCGCCATCGCCGCCGAAAACGGCCTTGCGGCGCTGCCCTCGGCCACGAATTTCGTCACCATCGATTGCGGCGGCGGCGGCGACGTCGCCCGCGCCGTGCTGGCGGGCGTCGTGCGCCGCGGCGTCTTCATCCGCATGCCCTTCGTCGCGCCCCACGACCGCTGCATCCGCGTCAGCTGCGGCCCCGAGGACGAGATCGCGCTCTTCGCCCGCGCCCTGCCGCAAGCCCTGGCCGAGGCGCACGCCGGGTGACAGCGACGAAACCGCAGCTTCCGGGTCGGGATCGGCCGCACCCGCCGCTACTCTGACCCCTTCAGCCGAGGACCGCCATGACCGAACAGTTCGTCGCCACACGCCCCGAAGACCTGGCCGACGCCGAGACGCTTCTGGCGATGTCGGGTCTCGAGTTCATCCGGGCGATCTTCGAAGGCCGTGTCGGCGGCGCGCCCATCGCCGGGCTGATGAACTTTCGCCTGCATCTGGTCGAAGAGGGGCGCGTGATCTTCCGCGGCAGTCCGGGGTTCGAGCATCTCAATCCGATGGGTGGGGTGCATGGCGGCTGGTACGGCACGATCCTCGATTCCGCGTTGGGCTGCGCCGTCGCCTCGACCCTGCCGAAGGGGCGCGGCTACACGACGCTCGAGTACAAGGTCAACGTCACCCGCGCGCTGCCCCTCGGCACCGAGGTCGATTGCGAGGCGCGCGTCAGCCATGCCGGACGCACGACCGGCGTCGCCGAGGGGACGATCCGCGGGACAGCGGACGGCAAGCTCTTCGCCACCGGCTCGACCACGTGCCTCGTCCTGGGCGGCTAGCCGCAGCGCCCGCCCGCACGGGCTCCAAATATATTTCATTGCGGTTAACGCGGCCGTATCTTCATGTGATATCAGATACTTGGCGAATGGTCCGCCAGCGGACCGTGCCGCCGCGCACCCAAGCCGCGCCGATCAGCCGGCGCCCTCGCCTTCGGCCGCGCGCAGCCAGGACCAGATCCGCGCCGGGGTGAGCAGCATGTCCACCCGCCGCACCCCACGCGCCCAGAGCGCGTCGAGCGCGCCGTTGCAGATCGCCGCCAGCGCCCCCACCGTGCCCGCCTCGCCGCAGCCCTTCATCCCCATCGGGTTGTAGGCCGAGGGCGTCGGCA
>SLKW01000215.1 GCA_007134405.1 Paracoccaceae bacterium | reverse complement strand
GTGACCGCGCTTACCCCCGTCTTGACCAGAAGGTACCGGTTCACGCGGCGCACGATCGAATGGATGATCCGCCCGATCCGCCGCGCCTTGGCCTTGTCCTGCATCAGGTTCTCGAGCTTGACGTCGAACCAGATCCGCTCGGCGAACAGGAACCCGACGAAGAGGATCACCAGGGTCGTCGCCGACAGGAGGTTGCCCGCCTGGCCCGCCGCTGTGCGGATATAGCCCGACACCTCGATCGACCGGATGGAGGCGGCCACTGCGGCCTCGGTATCCTCGCCCATCCAGGCAAAGAGCCGCGCGATGGATTCGATGGCCTGATCGGTATAGGCGATCGTCGTCGTCATCACCGTGTTGACCTGCGCCAGAACGATGGCAAGGAGCGTGAACAGCACGCCCGAGATCAGCACCATTGCCACCAGCGACGCCGCGACCCGCGTTATCCGCCACGATCCGATCCTGAGCCGCGAGATCGAGTTGATCGCGTCGGTGGTCAGCGAAAAAAGGATGATCGCCACGACGAGCGAGATCAGGATGAACTGCGCCTGCACCAGCAGGAAAAGGACCACGGCGAAGGCGATGATGCCCAGAAGCCAAGTCTGCAGCCGGTCGCGCCCGCGCAGGCTCAGGCGGGCGACGGAGTTCGGGCCCTTGTCGGGGTCATGATCGCGGGCAGTCATGGCTTCGATCCGGGATCAGCTGTCCGCGTCAAGGTAGGTCTTGCGCGGGGGCGATACAACCGGCAATTCGCCGCCGGTGGCCGCGCCCGCCGCCCGCGCCAAGGCCGGGGCCAGGTCGCCATAGCCGGTGGCGCGGCGCTCATAGGCCAGCCCCAGCCGCCGCGCCGCCTCGGCCGCGCGCGCGTCGAGCGCAGGGTCGTCGGTCTGCGCCAGATAGACGAGCTTTTCGTAGTTGCCGAACATCATCGGGATCAGTTCGGGGTGGCGGTCGAAGCCCATCGGCTTCCAGACAAAGGCGTCGAATTGCCGGACCAGGAAATCGGTCAGGTAGAATGCCGTGATCTCGGTCTCTGCATGCGCGGCGAAGGTGTCGAGCCCCTCGAAGAAAGCGTAGCAATGGGGCCCCGCGACCATCTCGACGCCCAGTTCGGCACAGCGCGCCTGCAGCCTGCCGCCGGTGCCGCAATCGGCATAGACGACGAAGACATCCGAATACCGGTCGCGGAACCGCGCCACCGCCGTCTCGACCGCGTCGGGGATGAGGTCGGGCCAGAGGTGCAGGTTCGCCGGCAGGCAGTGCAGGTCCAGATGGTTCCAGCCGTTGGCAGCCTTGAGCGCCAGGATCTCGTGCGCGAGCGCCCCGCACGCCAGGAGCAGCACCCGCCCCTCGCCCCGATCCCCGTCTGCCGGGGCCGAGAGGCCCTGTTCGGTCAGCACGGTGTCGGCGGGGGGGCGCGCCACCGGGCTAGTTTCCGGCCGCCTGCGCCATCGCCGGGCGGAAGCGGGACTCCACGATCTCGTCGGTGATGGGGCCGGCGTAGCGCATGACGATGTTGCCCTGCCCGTCGACGACAAAGGTTTCCGGCAGGCCCACGACCCCCCAGTCCAGGCCCATCCGCGCGCGCGGATCGGCCCCCAGCGCGGTGAACGGATCGCCCAGTTCGACCAGGAACGCCTCGGCGCGGTCGGGCTGGTCGCGGTAGTTGACGCCCAGCACGGTCACGCCCTCCTCGGCCAGCGCCTCGAGCACCGGGTGCTCGGCGCGGCAGGGCGGGCACCAGGAGGCCCAGAAATTCACCAGCGTCACCTCGCCCGACCGGATATGGTCATCCGTCAGCAGGGTGCGGCCCGGCATTTCCTCCAGCTGGATCACCGGCGCGGCCTGCCCGGCCCGGGCCGAGGGCAGCGCGTCGCGATCCTCGCGCAGGTTGCCGGCGGCGACGAAGGCCACGAATCCCGCCAGCAGAGCCGGCGGCAGGATCATGAGCGGTTTCAGCTTAGCCATGTCGTTTGCGCTCCGAACGGTTTTCGATATGCTCCAACTCGGCCCGGACGCGGCGGCCGCGCAGCCAGACCCACAACGTCAGCGCGCCGATCAGCACCAGCGAACCCAGCCAGGCCAGCGTCACCTCGATGGTGTAGGCGCCAAGATCGGGCATCATGCGTACATCCTTTCGCGGACCATCAGCGCGCGCGAGCGGCGGGCGCGGATCTCGGTCCGCGTGCCGGCCAGCAGGAGCGCGATGAAGAGCAGCGAAAATCCGGTCATGCAGACGTAGAGCGGCGCCTTGTAGGCCCAGTCCATCCGCGTGCCCGGCGCCAGGCTGAGGGAGGCGCCCTGGTGCAGGCCCTGGCTCCAGAAGAACGCGGCGTAGCGCGACAGGACCGCAAAGACCGTGCCGACGAGGCAGAGGACGGCGGTCAGGTCGGCGGCGGTGTCGGCATCCTCGATCGCCGACCAGAGTGCGATATAGCCAAGGTAGAAGAGAAAGAGGATCAGGAAGGCCGTCAACCGCGGGTCCCAGGCCCACCAGGTGCCCCACATCGGCTGGCCCCAGACCGCGCCGGTAAAAAGCCCGATCACGGTCATCACCGCGCCGATGGGCGCGGCGGCCTTGGCGGCGAGCGCCGAGACATGGTGGCGGCGGATCAGCCAGATGAGCGAGGCCACGAGCATCATTATCCAGGCGTTGATCGCCACGAGCGCGGCGGGGACGTGCAGGAAAATGATCTTGACAGTCGAGCCCTGGCGGAAATCGTCAGGCGTGAAGAAGAAGCCCCAGACCAGCCCCGCGACCAGCGTCACGGCCGCAGCGCCCGCGAACCAGGGTAGCACGCGCCCCGAAAGACGCATGAATTTCACCGGATTGGCGTATTCCCAGAGCGAGGTGGTCGACATGCGGAATACCTAATCGTTGGCGCAAGCGGGCTCAAGCCACGAGCCTGTGACAGCTCAGCGCAGATTGACGCGCAGCGCAAGCGCAGCGGCAAAGGGCAGGAGGGCGGCGGAGCCGGCGGTGATGCCGGCGAGAAACAGAAGCGGCGTGGCGACGGGCAGGCCCACGGCGCCGCGGATCACCACCTCGGCACCGTAGATGAGCGTCGGGATGTAGAGCGGCAGGACGAGAAGCGACAGCAGGAGTCCGCCGCGCTTGAGGCCCACGGTGAGCGCCGCGCCGAAGGCGCCGATGACCGAAAGCGCGGGCGTTCCGATCAGGAGCGAGACGATCAGCCAGCCGTAGGCGGCCGGGGCGAGGTTCAGCAGGACCCCCAGAACGGGTGCTGCGACCACAAGGGGTAGTCCTGTCGTGATCCAATGGGCCAAGGCCTTGATCGCCACGACGCCCTCGAGCGGGATGGGCGCGGTGGCCAGCAGGTCCAGCGAGCCGTCCTCGAAATCGAGCGCGAAGATCCGGTCGAGCGACAGGAGGCTCGCCAGCAGCGCGCCGACCCAGAGGATGCCGGGGGCGATCAGGGCGAGGGTGCGGGGTTCGGGACCGACGCCGAGGGGGACGAGGACGGCGAGGATCAGGAAGAAGCCGAGGCCGAGGCCGAAACCGCCGCCGGCGCGGAAGGCGAGCTTCAGGTCGCGGGCGAGGAGCGCGATCACGCGAAGGCCTCGTCGAAGCCCTGCGGCAGGCGGGGCGCGGCGCGGTAGGGGGCGAGGTCGAGGACCGCCGCTTCGGACAGGCCGAGGTCGATATGGCTGGCCATCAGCGCCGCGCCGCCGGTCGCCAGATGGGCGCGCACGACCGCGCCGAAAAGCGCGACCGAGGCTGTGTCGAGCGAGACGGTGGGTTCGTCCAGAAGCCAGAAGGGTCGGCCGGTGACCATGAGGCGCGCCAGGCCCAGGCGGCGCTTCTGCCCGGCCGAGAGGTTCTGTGCCTGGCGGTCGGTCAGATCGTTGAGATTCATGGCGGAAAGCGCCGCGTCGATGCCGTGTGTGCCGTGGATCGCGGCCCAGAATTCAAGGTTCTCGGCGACCGTCAGAACCGCCTTCAGCCCGTCGGCATGGCCGGCATAGGCGATCGCTTCGGGCGGGCAGGAGATGTCGCCCGAGAGCGCGGGTTGCAGCCCGGCGAGCGTGCGCAGAAGGGTCGTCTTGCCGCAACCGTTGGGGCCGCGCAGGACCAGCGCCGCGCCGGGGGCGAGGGCGAATCCCACGCCCTCGAGGATCGGCACGCCCCCGCGGGCGACGGTCAGATCGGTCACGGTCAGGTCCATGCGCGGGGTTTAGCCCAACGCGCGGCGCGCGCAACCGAAAGCGGCGCGGGGGCGGGTCGGTCGCGTGGATTAATGAAAGGTTGACGGCGCGGGGTGCGGGTCGCTGGGGGGACGGGGCGGATTGCCTTGGCTTGTTGGGAATCCGGGCGCCGGCAGGCGGGTGGCAAGCGGGTGGCACGTGGGTGGCAAGCGGGTGGCACGTGGGTGGCAAGCGGGTAGCAGATTCCGGCATTTCGGGCCGATTCAGGCCGAATGGGCGGTTCGGGCGCAACGTTCGGTGTGGGCCCGGATGCAACACCGAAGGCCGGTTTGGGGGGCCGCGCGAAAAATAATACGCGGAATATTATTTTGCGGCGGCCGGGATCAGGCGCCGATCAGCGCCACGGCCACGCGCCGGCCTTCGGAGAGGAGCACGTTGTAGGTCCGGCAGGCGGTGGCGGAGGCCATGGTCTCGACCCCCAGTCCGGCCTCTTCGAGCTTGGCGCGCAGGGCGGGCGGAATGGGCGCGATCTCGGCGCCGGTGCCGATGAAGAGGACGTCGATCTGCCCGGCCAGTTGCAGCAGCGGGCCGGGGTCGTCGTAGCCGCCCCAGGGGACGACATGGCCGGGCGCGATGAGGACCGGCGCATCATGCGACTGCCCGCCGATGCGAAAGAAGCCGGGTCCGTAGCCCTCGATGGGCTGGGCGGCGCCGAAATCGACTTCGGTCAGTCGCATATGCCCCCTCAGTTGCCGCTGGTCGAGAACTGCGTGCCGGGCTTGTCGGTGTCGGTCTTCGACCAGTCCCGCTTGACGCCCAGCCGCTTGACCACCACGGCGGCCACGAACATCGATGACCAGGTGCCGACGATCACGCCCCAGATCATCGCGAAGACAAAGCCGCGGATCACGTCGCCGCCGAGGATGAAGAGCGACAGGAGCGCCAGCAGCGTGGTGACCGAGGTCATCACCGTGCGCGACAGCGTGTCGTTCAAGGACAGGTTGAAGACGTCGATCAGCGGGCGCTTCTTGTACTTGATGAGGTTCTCGCGCATCCGGTCGAAGACGACGACGGTGTCGTTGATCGAATAGCCGACGATGGTCAGGATCGCGGCGATGATCGCCAGGTCGAAACGAATCTGCAGGACCGAGAAGAGCCCGATGGTGAGCACCACGTCATGCACCAGCGCGGCGACCGCGCCGACGCTGAACTGCCATTCGAAGCGGAGCCAGATGTAGAAGAGAATCGCGGCCAGGGCGGCGGTGACGGCGAGGATCGCCGATTGGACCAATTCGCCCGAAACCTTGGGCCCGACCGATTCGACCGAGGTGAAGCGCAGGGTCGGATCGACCTCCTGCAGGGCGGACTGGACCTGATCGAGCACGGCGGGGGGCACGGATTCCTGCCCCTCCTGCGTCTGGATGCGGACCATGGCGACGTTCTGATCCTCGCCGAAGGTCGGGTCGAACACCTCGGAGATGGCGACGTCGCCTAGCCCCAGCGGCTGGATCGCGTTGCGGTAGGCGCCGACATCGACGGGTTGCGTCGCCTCGGTCCGGATCGAGGTGCCGCCACGGAAGTCGATGCCGAAGTTGAGCCCGAAGGTGAAGAAGGCCACGACCGAGAGCACCATGAGCACCATCGAGGTGCCGAAGGTGATCTTCCAGGAGCCGAGGAAGTCGATCGACGTGTCTTGCGGGACGAGTTTCAGTCGCATGTCTCGCGCTCCTCAGATGGCGAAGGTTTTCGGGCGCTTGCGCTCGAACCAGAAGACGATCATCAGGCGCGTGACGAAGAGCGCGGTGAAGACCGAGGTCACGATGCCGAGGCCCAGCGTCACCGCGAAGCCGCGCACCGGGCCGGAGCCGAGCGCAAACAGGATCGCCGCGGTGATGAAGGTGGTGACATTGGCGTCGAGGATCGCCGAGAGCGCCTTCTCGTAGCCCTGCTGGATGGCGCGGGCGGGGCCCTTGGCGGTTCGGAGCTCCTCGCGGATACGCTCGAAGATCAGGACGTTGGCGTCGACCGCCATGCCGATGGTGAGCACGATCCCGGCGATGCCCGGCAAGGTCAGCGTCGCGCCGATCAGCGACAGGAGCGCCAGAACCATCGTCACGTTGAGGATCAGGGCGATATTGGCGATGATGCCGAAGAAGCCGTAGCTGGCCACCATGAACAAAAGGATCGCGGCGCCGGCGACCATGGCCGCCAGGCTGCCCGCGTCGATGCTGTCCTGCCCCAGTTCGGGGCCGATCGTGCGTTCCTCGAGGAAGGTCATCTCGGCCGGCAGCGCGCCCGAGCGCAGCAGGACGGCGAGCTGCGTCGTCTCCTCGACCGTGAAGCGGCCGGTGATGATGCCCGAGCCGCCCGAGATATGCGCCTGGATG
>SLKW01000090.1 GCA_007134405.1 Paracoccaceae bacterium | reverse complement strand
TCGTAGAGCGAGGAACTGGTCGTGCCGTCCATGTACTGCGCCATGAAATCGAACACCGACCAGGTGGCGAAGCATTTCAGCGCCAGCAGCGACTTCGCGCCCGAGGCCTCGCGCAGCCAGGCGATCTTTTCCATGTTCGGCCGCAACCGCGCCTTGTCGATCAGGTAATAGGGGGTCTGCAGCATGTCGGGCCCTTCCTGCTTCGGCGGTTGCAAGCCGCGCGTCCCGTGCGGGGGGTCGATATAGCCTCACCTTGTGGCGGACAACAGCCTTCTGACAGATTCGTCAGAGCCGGGCGTGGCAGCGGGGGCGCCCGCAGGGCGGCGGGGGCAGCCGCCCCCGGCGGCGCGAGGCCCCTCGATGGGGCCGAGCGGCGCCCCGCCGTTACCGAATGACCCGGTTCACATGTCCCATCTTGCGTCCCGGTCGCGCCTCCGTCTTTCCATAAAGGTGGATGGAGACATCACTTTCGCGCAAAAGGTCCGGCAGGCGCGCGACCTCCTCCCCGATCAGGTTCTCCATCACCACATCGGCGCGACGCGCCCCATTGCCCAGGGGAAGGCCCGCCACGGCGCGGATGTGCTGCTCGAACTGATCGACCGAACATCCCGCCTGCGTCCAGTGACCGGAATTGTGCACCCGCGGCGCGATCTCGTTCACCACAAGCCCCGCATCCGTCACGAAGAACTCCACCCCCATCACGCCGACATAGTCCAGCGCGTTGACGATCTGCCCGGCCATCAGCACCGCGTCGACGCGTTGGCCCGGGGTCAACTGGGCCGGGACCATGGTTTTCCGCAGGATCCCGTCGGCATGCACGTTCTCGCCCGGCTCGAAGCAGACGACCTCTCCGCCGAGACCGCGTGCGACGATGACCGAGACCTCGCGCGCAAACTCCACGAACCCTTCCAGCACCGCCGGCGCGCCCTGCATCGCGGTCAGCGCGCCCGCCGCATCCCCCTGCCCGTCGATCCGCGCCTGGCCCTTGCCGTCGTAGCCCAGTCTGGCCGTCTTCAGGATCGCCGGCGTTCCGATTTGCGCTAACGCCTGTGCGAGGCTCTCGGCGTCGACGACCGGCGCGAAGGGTGCGACTTTCAGCCCAAGCCCGGACAGAAACGCCTTCTCGTCGCGCCGGTCCTGACTGACCGCCAGCGCCTGTCTGCCCGGACGGACCGGACGCAGGGATTCGAGGATGTCCAGGGTGGCCGTCGGAATGTTCTCGAACTCGAAGGTGATGACGTCGACGGAGGTCGCGAACGCGCGAAGCGCGGCCGCGTCCACCCAGTCGGCGGTCGTGACCTTTTCGGCCACATGACCGGCCGGTGGCGCGGGCGTGGTGTCAAAGACATGGCAGCGATAGCCCAACCGGCTTGCCGCGACCGAGAGCATACGCCCCAATTGCCCACCGCCGAGGATTCCGATCGCCGCGCCGGGCGGCAGCGGCTCAGACATCTTCCGGCTCATGCGGGATCGAGGCCGAGAGCGCCGCGCGCCAGGCGGCCAGTCGTTCGGCCAGGCCCGGGTCGCCCAGAGCCAGGATCTGCGCCGCCATCAGCCCGGCATTGGCCGCCCCCGCCGCGCCGATCGCCATCGTCGCGACCGGGTAGCCCTTCGGCATCTGGACGATGGAATAAAGCGAGTCCACCCCGCCCAGCGCCTTTGTCTGGACCGGCACGCCGATCACCGGAACAAGCGTCTTCGACGCCATCATGCCGGGCAGATGCGCCGCGCCACCCGCGCCGGCGACGATCACCTGCAGCCCACGGGCAACCGCCGTCTGGCCATACTCCCAAAGCCGGTCCGGCGTTCGGTGGGCCGATACGATCCTCGCTTCGTAGGGGACATCGAGTTCGTCCAGAACCTCGGCCGCCAGCCGCAGGGTCGGCCAGTCCGACTGGCTGCCCATGATGATCCCGACCCTGACTTCGCCCATCGCGCCCTCCACCGGTCCGCGCGCACTATACCGGTGCGCCGGGCGGGCGCAATCCGCGCGCCTACTCGACCGTGATCGTGATCGGCTCGGACATCACCGGCGGGTCGTGCGGCACATGGAACTCGTCGCCGAGAAGCAGGAGCAGCGTATGCGTGCCTTCCGGCAGATCCAGCGTCACCTCGGTCTGACCGCCACCGAAGTGGACGTGCCGGTCGTCCGCCGGGATCGGCAGATCGAAATCGATCTCGTCGGGATCGACGTTGATCAGCAGGTGATGGTGGCCGGTGTGCGGGTGTTCGATGCCCGCCGGCGCGACGCCCATGCCGCGCAGACCGAAAACGAGGGTCACCGGATTGCTGACCGTCGCGCCGTCCTCCGGAGTGACGAAATAGACCTCGGTCCCCTCGAGCGCGGGCATGCGATCCGCGAGCGCGGGCAGCGCCCCGGCAATGACCAGCGCCGCGGCGCCGATTGCAAATCGGTTCATGGCTCTCCTCCCCAGAATACGCCGGGAAAGTCCCGGGCGCAGGCAAAGGATAGCCGCACTCTTGCATCTCAGGCAACAATTGAGACTTGCAGCACGCCCGCACCCGTCAGGCGATGATGTCCGGCGTCAGTTCGTCCTCGATCCGCGCGATGTGATCCTTCAGCATCAGCTTGCGCTTCTTCAGCCGCTTCATCGTCAGCGCATCCGAGGTGCCGCGCTCCTGCATGGCGGTGATCGCCTCGTCGAGGTCGCGATGCTCGCGGCGCATCACTTCGAGTTTCACGCGCAGCACCTCTTCGTGGTTCAGTTCCTTTGGCGCATTCATGGCGAACTCGGCTCGTTTTGAAGAGGGGTCCAGACTAGCCGTTTTGCGCGCCTCGGCCAAGTCCCTGCGCCTCTTGCAGGGCACGGCCCCGCTCCCCATATGGAAGGTATCCCGGTTCGCTGCCGAATGCAGGGGCCGGGCCACGTGTCGCTGTTACAGGGCCCGAACATGAACAAATTCGCTTTTCCGTCGCATCCGCTACTCTTGGGATTCGAACCACTCGAACGGCTTGTGGAGCGGACCGCGCGGGCCGGCGCCGAGGGCTATCCGCCCTTCAACATCGAGTTGTCCGCGCCGAACCGGTATACGATCACGCTGGCCGTGGCGGGGTTCCGCGACGAGGATATCGCGATCACGCTCGAGGATCGCCAACTGGTGATCCACGGCCAGCAGCCCGAGCCTGACACCGAGCGCGTCTTCCTGCACCGTGGGATTGCCACGCGCCAGTTCCGCCGGGTCTTTGCCCTGGCCGAGGGGGTGGAGGTGACTGGGGCGCAACTCGACAACGGACTGCTGGTTGTCACGCTCGAACGCGCCGAGCCGAAGCCCGAGGTTCGCACCATACCGATTGCGCGGAAGTGAAAGGAGAGAAACCATGAAGACGCCGTATCCCGATCTGCCCGAAAGCCGCATCGCCTATATCCGGCAGGTGCCCGTCTCGACATTGCCCGACGAGATCCGTGAGCAATTGCCGGGTGTTTCGGAAGTCTATGGAATCCATACGGAAGAAGGCGAATGCCTGGCTCTGGCGCGGGACCGGAAGATGGCTTTCGTCCTGGCGCGGCAGCACGATCTGGCGCCGGTCAGCGCGCACTGATCGCCCGAAATCAGCCGAGTTTTCTGCAACGCGCGTCCCGGAAATCGGGGCGCGCGTTTTGCGTTCCGCCCCCGAAATCGGGCGCTGGCAGGCGTATGGCAAGCGTATGGCAGGCGTATGGCAGGCGGGTGGCACGTGGGTGGCACGTGGGTGGCAGAAGCGCGCGCCGCCGAAAGGCACGATTAACCGTGGGCCGGTTCAGGCCGCGCCGCGGGTTTCGACCATGCGCGCCATGATCGCGGCGCCGAGCGGCAGGATCGCGTCATCGAGCACGAAGCCCGCATTGTGCAGCGGCACCGTGCCGGCATGGCCGATCCGGCAATAGGCGCCGGGGACGACCTGCAGCATGTCGGCGAAATCCTCGGAGCCCATCACGCCATCGCTCGCCAGCGCTGCCTGCTCGCCCACGAATTCGCGCGCCACCGCCACCATCGCCTCGGACAGGACGGGGTCGTTTTCCAGCACGTCAAACGCGTTGCGCATGTCGAGCGTAATCTCGATCCCGTAGGCGGCGGCGAGCCCGTCGCAGATGGCCTGCATCCGCTGGGTGACCATGTCGGCCACGCCGCGGTCGAAGTAGCGCACCGTGCCGGTCAGCGTCGCCGATTCCGGGATGACGTTATAGGCCGAGCCGGCATGGATCTGCGTCACCGACAGCACGAGCGGCTGCGTCGCGGGCACGTTGCGCGCCTTGATGGTCTGGAGCTGCTGCACGAGCGCGCTGGCGATCACCACCGTGTCGATCCCGGTTTCGGGCATCGCGGCGTGGCAGCCCTTTCCCTCGACGCGGATGTCGAAGAAGTTCGCCCCCGCCATCGCCGGCCCGGGCTTGACGCCCACCACGCCCGGCGCGTGGTAGGGCGAGTTGTGCAGCCCGTAGATCTCGTCGCACGGGAAGCGGTCGAACAGCCCGTCGGCGATCATCGCGCGGGCGCCGCCCAGCCCCTCTTCGGCGGGCTGGAAGATGAAGACGGCGGTACCGGCGAAATCGCGCGTCTCGGCCAGGTAGCGCGCCGCGCCCAGGACCATCGTGGTATGCGCGTCATGGCCGCAGGCATGCATCACGCCCGGCGTCTTCGAGGACCAGGGCAGGTTCGTCTGCTCGTCGATGGGCAGCGCGTCCATATCGGCCCTGAGGCCGATCATCCGGCCGGGGCGCGCGCCCCTGAGCACGCCCACGACGCCGGTCTTGCCGATCCCTTCATGCACCTCGATCCCCCAGGCGCGCAGCTTCTCGGCGACGATCCCGGCGGTGCGGACCTCCTCGAACCCCAGTTCGGGGTATTCGTGGATGTCGCGCCGGATCGCGGTCAGGTCCTCGGCGAAATCGGCGATGCGCTGCGGGATGGTCATGCGGTCTCTCTCCTGACGGATGGGCCGCGCGGCGCAGGGGTCGGCCCGGGCGCGGCCTGAATTTCGGTGTTGCGCGTTTATGAAACGCCGCGGGGCAGAATGCGCCGGATCGCCGGGGGATGCCAGACCCGAACGCCAGACCCGGACGCCGCCCCCGCCGGGAGGTGCCGCGCGGCTCAGGCGCCGTAGGGCAGCCAGACGGTCTTGACCTGCACCGCGTTCTCGCGGAACGCCTCGGCCCGCCCCTCGGCCCCGGCCCAGTCGCGGGCGCGCGCCTCGGCCCAGACGGGTTTGAGGTTGCCGATGGAGGCCCGCTCGGCCGCGGCACAGGTCGCGGGCTCGGCGAAGACCCATAGCGCGGCGACGCCGTCATGCGCGGCCAGGACCGGCGCCAGTTCCGCCTGCGCGCCGGTGACGATGTTCACGACGCCCGCGGGCAGGTCCGAGGTTTCGAGCACCTGCACCAGCTCCAGCGCGGGCGTGGGCGCCGATTGCGCGGGCACGGCGACGACGCGGTTGCCAAAGGCGATGGCCGGCAGGACGGTCGACAGGAAGCCCAGAAGCGGCGCCTCGTCGGGGCAGACGATCCCGAGCGTGCCGAAGGGCTCGTTCAGGGCGAGCGTCAGGTGGCCCGCCTGCGTGTCCTGCGCGCGGCCCTCGAGCTTGTCGGCCCAGGCGGCCCAGTAGAGCGCGCGGTCGATGGCGGCGGCGGTTTCGGCCTTGCCGGCAAGCGCGATGAAATCCTCCGCGCGGGCGGCGAGGTTCTCGGCCAGGAAGTAAAGCACCTGCGCGCGGGCGTGGCCGGACATCCGCGTCCAGCCGAGCGCCTTTTCCGCCGCCTCGACCGCGTTGCGGATGTCCTTGCGGTTGCCGAGCGGCGCGGCGCCGCCCGGCGCGGCCCAGGAATAGCCGCCATCGGGCCGCGCCTGCTTGCCGCCGATATAGAGCTTGCGCGTGCGGTCGATCCCGGCGCGCCCTTCGTCGCCCGGCAGGGGATCGGGCGCGGCCAGCGGCTTGCGCGTCTTGCCCGAGGGGCCGGGTGCGGCCAGATAGGCCGCCATCCCCGCGCGCCCGCCCTCGCGGCCGAAGCCCGACTCGCGCATCCCGCCAAAGGGGGCGTTGGCATCGAAGAGGTTGGTGCCGTTGATCCAGACCACGCCCGCCCTGACCTGCGCGGCGAGGTCCATCGCCACCGTCGCGCTTTCCGACCAGATCGAGGCGGCGAGGCCGTAGCGGGTGGCGTTGGCCAGCTCCACCGCCTCGGCCGGCGTGCGGAAGGTCATCAGCGCGGCGACGGGGCCGAAGATCTCCTCGCTCCAGCCGATGTTCGACGTCCCCAGCCCGGTCAGCAGGCCGGGCGGGCAGAAGTTGCCCTGTGCTTCGCCCGCCAGGTGCAGCTCGGCCCCCTGTTCGACCGCCTGGTCGAGGATGGCGCGCACGCGTTGCGTCTGGGTCGGATGGACGAGCGCGCCGATGTCGATGCCCTTGTCCATCGGGTCGCCCTGGCGCAGGGTCGCCATTCGTTCGCGCAGGCGGCGGGTGAAGCGGCCGGCCACGCCTTCCTGCACGAGGATGCGGGAACCCGCGCAGCAGACCTCGCCCTGGTTGAACCAGATCGCGTCCACGACGCCTTCGACCGCAGCCTCCAGGTCGGCATCGGCCATGACGATGAAGGGCGACTTGCCGCCCAGTTCCAGCGTCAGCGCCTTGCCCGTGCCCGCCGTCGC
>SLKW01000304.1 GCA_007134405.1 Paracoccaceae bacterium | reverse complement strand
GGGGATTTCGGCTTTCCGGTGAAGTACGGCTACAGCGCGGTGGGCAGGGTCGTGAGCGGGCCCGAGGCTCTGCAAGCCCGTATCGTCTTTGCGCTGCACCCGCACCAGGCCCGGTTCGCCTGCCCGGTGCAGGCGGCCCTCCCCGTGCCGCACCCGGTCCCGCCGGAGCGCGCGATCCTTGGCGCGAACATGGAGACGGCGCTCAACATCCTCTGGGATTCCGGCGCCGGCCCCGGCGACCGGGTCGCGGTCGTGGGCGCGGGCGTCGTCGGGGCGCTGACCGCCTTCCTCGCTTCGCGCCTGCCGGGAGCCGAGGTCACGCTGGTCGATACCGACCCGCGAAAGGCGGCGCTGGCCGAAACGCTCGGCTGTGCGTTCCAGCCCCCCCAGGCGGTAGAGCCACGCGCGGATGTCGTGATCCACGCCTCGGGCAACGCCGCGGGGCTTGCCACCGCGCTCGCCGCCGCGGCGCGCGAAGCCACCGTGGTCGAGGCCAGTTGGTACGGGACCGCGCCCGTCTCAGTGCCGCTCGGCGGCGCGTTCCACAGCCAGAGGCTGCGCATCGTCTCATCCCAGGTCGGGGCGGTGCCGCCGCATCGCGCCCCGCGCTGGACCTTCAGGCGGCGCCTTGAAAAAGCGCTTTCCCTGCTCGCCCACCCCGCGCTTGACGCGCTGATCAGCGGTGAAACTGCGTTTTCGGACTTGCCGCACCACTATGGCGAGATACTTGCCGACCCCGGAACGCTTTGTCACCGCGTGAGTTATTGAAGCCAGGGAGGTGCGCGCATGTTCGCCGTCGAGGTCCGCGACCATATCATGATTGCCCATTCGCTGCCCGCGCCGGTCTTTGGCCCCGCGCAGCAGATGCACGGCGCCACCTTCGTCGTCGATGCGGCGTTCTTTTCCAAGGATATCGACGAAAACGGGATCGTGGTCGACATCGGTCTGGCGACCAAGGCGCTTGCCGATGCGCTTGAGCCGCTGCGCTACCGCAATCTCGACGAGGTGCCGGAATTTGCGGGCAAGATCACCACCACTGAATTTCTCTGCCGCGAGATCTGGTCGCGACTCGCCGTCGCGGCGAAAGCCGGCGCGCTTGCCGATGACGGGCGCGTGCAGCGGATCCGCATATCTCTGCACGAAAGCCATGTCGCCCGCGCCTGGTACGAGGCAGACATCTGAGCCCGGCGCAATCGAGAGACTGCGCCCAGGAACGAATGGACGGAGATGCGCGAATGGGGTTTTCGGCGGACTGGCTCGCACTCAGGGAACCGGCCGACCGGGCGGCGCGCGACTCTGGACTTGCGCAGCGGGCCTGCGCCCTGCAGCCAGCCACCCCCGTGATTGTCGATCTGGGTGCCGGGACGGGCGCAACGCGGCGGGCGCTCGACGGGCTTCTGCCGGCGGCTGCCAGGTGGCACCTGCTCGACAATGATCCCGCGCTGCTGGACGCGGCTGCTGACGAGGGCGGCGCGCAGGTCCGCACGCAGATCACCGATCTCAACCAGATCGACGCGCTGCCGCTGGACGATGCGACCCTGGTCACGGCCTCGGCCCTGTTCGACCTGGTGTCGCGCGACTGGCTTGCCGCCCTGATCGGGCGCCTGCGCGAACGCGATCTGCCGATCTATGCAGCACTGTCCTATGACGGTCAGATGACTTTTGAGCCGGCGCTGGACCGCGATCTGGACGTCGTCGCGGCGTTCAACGGCCATCAGCGCGGCGACAAGGGGTTCGGCCCGGCACTCGGCCCCGATGCGGCGCGCGAGGCGGCTCGACTGTTCCAGGACGCGGGGTTTCAGGTGAAACTTGCCGAGAGCCCGTGGCGGCTGTCGCCGGATCAGGCCGACCTGCAGCGCGAATTGATGACGGGTATCGCAGAGGCTGCGGCGGAAGCCGGATGCGCCGCGGCCGAAGCCTGGCTCGCGCAACGACTGGATTTGCTTGCAGAAGCCAGCGGTTACATCGGACATGTCGATCTGCTCGCCCTGCCCCCTTCGGCGTGTGACAATCCGGCGGCGGGCGCTAAGTCGAATGAAAGCCTGTCGGGACGACCGGAAGGAACCGAGAATGCATAGGGCCGAGGTTACAGCACGCGCCTGGGAACGGCTTTTGGCGATCCGCGAAGGTCGGGCCTGCGCCTGTTGCGGCGCCTGGAGTGCGGCAGAGCGCGCGGCGCTCGATCTCTACGCGCCGATCGCGCGCCGAAACGCGGACGGGCAGATCGTCGCGCAGATCGGTCAATCGCTCGATGGCCGCATCGCCGCCGAAAACGACGACGCCCGCGACGTCTCCGGCCCGGACGGGCTCGCGCATCTTCACCGCATGCGCGCATTGGTCGACGCCGTTGTCATTGGCGTGCGCACCGCGCTGCATGACCGGCCGCGCCTGACGGTGCGCCTGGCGAAGGGCGCCAATCCGGCGCGGGTGATCATCGACCCCGCGGGCCGGTTGCCCGACGATGCCCCGGTTCTGGCGTCGAACGGCGCGCGCCGGATCGTCGTTCAGTCCGTCGACCGCCCGCGCGCTCCGGGGATCGAGGTGATCCGCGTGCCGCGCGACGGCGGCTGGATCGCGCCCGAGGTCATCGTCGACACGCTGCGCAGCCGCGGCATCCGCACCATGCTGGTGGAGGGCGGCTCGATCACCATCGCGCGCTTCTTCGAGGCCGGGCTGCTAACCCGGCTTCACGTCGCCATCGCCCCCTTGATCATCGGCGCCGGTCCGCAAGGCCTGACGACCAGCTATGCCGAGACGCTGTCGCAAGCCATCCGCCCCGATACGCAGGCCTTCGGGTTGGGCTCGGACGTGGTCTTCGACTGCGCGCTCGTCGCCGCGCGCGTGCCGACCTGCGCCGAAACCCAGCTCGCCAGCGCAGCGGGTCAATGACCGCGCCGCGCGGTGCGCGGATCTCGCGCCGGCTTTTCCTGTCCGCGGCTGCGGCTTCCGTGGCGCTTCCCGCGCGCGCGGCGGAGCCCCCCTGGCAACGGGTGGCCGACAGGGCCAGGGCGCTCGATCAAATTCATGCCCTGGCGATCCGCCTCGCCGGGACGGATGTCCTGGCCGAGGCCTTCCGCGGCCCGCCCATCGGCCGCGCGGTCCCCATCAAGTCGGTCTCCAAGTCGATCGTCGCGGCCCTGACCGGCGCGGCCCTCGACCGCGGCGAGATCCCGTCCCTCGACGCGCCGCTGGGCGATCTCGCGCCGCAACTGATCCCGCGCGGCGCCGATGACCGGGTGGCCGGGATCACGGTCGCGCAACTGGTGACCATGCAGGCCGGGCTCGAGCGGACCTCGGGCGGCAATTACGGCGCCTGGGTCAGCAGCCGCGACTGGGTCGCCAACGCCCTTGCCCGGCCCGTCATCGCCGAGCCCGGCAGCCGCATGCTCTATTCGACGGGCTCCTTCCACATCCTCGGCGCGGTCCTCTCCGAACGGGCGGGCGAAAGCCTTCTCAGCCTCGCCCGCAGCCGGCTGGGCCAGCCCCTGGGGATCGACATCCCGCCCTGGACGCGCGACCCGCAGGGCCGTTTCATGGGCGGCAACGAAATGGCGCTGAGCGTCCCGGCCATGCTCCGCTTCGGCGAGATGTACCGGCTGGGCGGCCGCTGGGGCGGCCGGCAGGTGCTCAGCCGCAACTGGGTGGAGCGCACGCACCGGCCGCTGACGCGCTCGCCCTTCTCGGGGCTGGACTACGGGCTCGGCTGGTTCGTGGGCGCCGCCCGCGGCCATCGCTACATCCTGGCCCGCGGCTTCGGCGGGCAGGTCATCTGCGTCGCGCCTTCGCTGGAGCTGACGCTGGCGCTGACCTCGGACCCGACCCGTCCGGCCCGCAGCGCCGGGCATTTCGGCGCCATCATGGACCTGATCGAGACCGCCATCATTCCCACCGCGCAGGCCCAGATCTAGCGCCCGCGGCGCGCGCCGGGGCGCCTGCCGCGTCCCACCCCCTTCTTGACACCGCCGCCGCCAGCGCCTTTCCTGCCGGGGTGGAGATGCGCCGGCACCTGTCCCGGCCGCAAGGGAGGACACCATGTTGAAGAAATCCGTGACCGCAACGCTGATGGCGTGCGGCATCGCCGCGCTGACGACCGCGATGCCCGCCTCGGCCCAGGACGTGACGCTGCGCGTCCACCATTTCCTGCCGCCCGGCGCGCCGGTGCCGGCCAATTTCATCACCCCCTGGGCCCAGAAGATCGAGGAGGAATCCGACGGCCGCATCGCGGTCGAGGTGCATTCCGCCATGAGCCTGGGCGGCACCCCGCCGACGCTGATCGACCAGGTGACCGATGGCGTCGTCGACATCGTCTGGACGCTGGCCGGCTACACGCCCGGCCGCTTCCCCAAGGCCGAGGTCTTCGACCTGCCCTTCATCGCGGCCGGCGCCGAGCCCACCTCGCGCGCGGCCTGGCGGTTCTACGAGGAACACCTGACCGAGGAACTGGAAGGCATCCGCCCGATCGCATTGCACGTGCACGGCCCCGGCGTCTTCCACATGGGCGCGCCGGCGGTGGAATCGCTCGAGGATCTGGACGGGCGCACGGTGCGCGGACCGACGCGGATGATCACCCGCCTTCTGGAACGCCTGGGCGCCACGCCGGTCGGCATGCCGGTGCCGCAGGTGCCCGAGGCGCTGTCGCGCAACGTGATCGAGGGCACCGTGATCCCGTGGGAGGTGACGCTGTCGCTGCGGGTCCCCGAACTGGTCGGCACGCATACCGAATTCGCCGGTGACCGTTCGTTCTACACCACCTTCTTCATGTTTGCGATGAACCGCGAAAGCTACGACGACCTGCCCGACGACCTGAAGGAGGTGATCGACGCCAATTCCGGCTACGAGACCTCGGGCTGGGTGGGCCGCGTCATGGACGAGGGCGACGCGCCGGCCCGCGAGGTCGCGGTCGAGCGCGAGAACACCATCGTGCAGATCGAGGGCGAGGAACTGGAGCGCTGGCAGGAAGCCGCGCAATCGGTGGTCGACGACTGGATTGCCGAGATGGAGGAGCGCGGCATCGACGGTCAGCAGCTGATCGACGATCTGACCGCGATGATCGACGAAGAGCTCGAGTAAGCGAAAGCCCGGTCCGGCGCCCTCCCGGCGCCGGACCCGTGCGAAAGGACAAGTCCATGACCGTCATTGTCGCCGGCGCCGGGATCGGCGGGCTGACCTTCGCGCTCAGCCTGCATCAGATGGGCATTCCGGTGCGCGTCTTCGAACAGTCCGAGCGCCTGCAACCCCTGGGCGTCGGCATCAATGTCCTGCCGCATGCGGTGCGCGAACTCGACGAACTCGGCCTGCGCGACGCCGTGGTCGGGCTGGGGATCGAGACGGCGGAACTGGCCTATTACACCAAGCGCGGCCAGCGCATCTGGTCCGAAAAGCGCGGCTTGGCGGCGGGCTACCGCTGGCCGCAGGTCTCGGTCCATCGCGGGCGGCTGCAGATGATGCTGCTCGACGCCGCGCGGCAGCGGCTGGGCGACGCGGCCATCGTGACCGGGCGCAAGGTCGCGGCGTTTCGCGAAACCGGGGACGGCGTCACCGTCGATCTTGTCGACCGCCACGGCGCGGCGGCGGGTACGGCTTCGGGCGATCTGCTCATCGCCTGCGACGGCATCCATTCGACCATCCGGCGGCATTTCTTCCCCGACGAAGGCCCGCCGATCTGGAACGGTGCGATCCTCTGGCGCGGCGTCACCGTGGCCGAACCCTTCCTGAGCGGCCAGTCGATGATCATGGCCGGCCACGAGTTCCAGAAATTCGTCTGCTACCCGATCGGGCACGAAGACCCCGGCCCCGACGGCGCGCCGCGCCAGCTCATCAACTGGATCGCGGAAAAGAAATTCGCCCCCGACCACGACTGGCCGCGCGAGGACTGGAACCGTCCCGGCGACCCGGCCGAATTCCTGCCCGACTTCGAGGACTGGCGCTTCGACTGGCTCGACGTGCCGGAACTGATCCGCGCGGCGAGCGCGATCTACGAATTTCCCATGGTCGACCGCGACCCCCTGCCCCATTGGGGGCGCGGGCGGGTGACGCTTCTGGGCGACGCGGCGCATCCGATGTACCCGATCGGCTCGAACGGCGCGAGCCAGGCGATCCTCGACGCCCGCGTGCTGACGGCGCGGCTTGTCGAAAGCGGCCTCGCGCCCGAGGCCCTGCGCGCCTACGAATCCGAGCGCAACCCGGCGACGGCGAAGATCGTCGCGGCGAACCGCGCCAACGGGCCCGAGCAGGTGATGCAACTGGTCGAAACCCGCGCGCCCGACGGCTTCGACGATATCGACGCCGTCATTACCGCCGAGGAACGCGAGGAACACGCCCGCAGCTACAAGCAGATCGCGGGCTTCGACGTCGAGGGGCTGAACGCCCGCCCCCCGATTGTGCGAGTCGGCGGCGCGGCAAGCTGAGCCGCCCGCGCGGCTAGCCTGACCGGGGCGATCCGGCCCCCTGCCCTCTGGCCTCGTCCGGCACCCGCATCCGGCCCCAGCGGCATCTGGACTCATCAGGCGCCGGCATCTGGCCTTATCGGCCCCGCGCGCCCCTTTCCGCTCCAAGGCGTTGCATCCCTCCCCCCACCGCGCGTTGCGTCCCAAGGGCGGTTTTGGCCCGAATCCTGCCAAAATGCCCGAAAGAGTCATACGCGAGTCC
>SLKW01000364.1 GCA_007134405.1 Paracoccaceae bacterium | reverse complement strand
TTCCCGCTCGGCATGGTGGCCGGGCGGGCGGATGGCGGCGAAGGCGTTCTGCGCCTCGCCCGCGATCACCATGTCGAGCGCGCCCAGAACCTGCCCCAGCCCACCCGCCGCCGCCAGCCAGCTGCCGGCCGAGACATGCGTGTCAGGGTCGAGCTGGCGGCTGCCACCTTCGGGGATCGCGGCGCGGATACGGTCGACATAGCGCTGCGGATGGCAGCGCAGCAATTCCACATCGTCGGCCGCGGGCGCCTGACGGCGGTTCAGCGCGGCGAAATCGGGCGCGTCGAGCGCGGCCAGCACCGACTCGAGCCGCGCCACACGCTCGGGGTGGCCCGGAGGGGTGACGTGGTTCAGGCAGGCGGGGTCGGTAAAGAGTGCGGTGGACATGCGCCAGCTATAATCGATTGCCGAGCGCCCGCAACCGTCACCGGCGCGTTTCGGCAGGGACTGGCGCAAGCGGGGCCAGTCGCGTTAGGCTTGCGGCACACCAGAGGGGGACCATGCCATGAAGACCCGCGCCGCCGTCGCTTTTGAAGCCAAGAAACCGCTGGAGATTGTCGAGCTGGATCTGGAGGGCCCGCGCGAGGGCGAGGTTCTGGTCGAGATCATGGCGACCGGCATCTGCCATACCGACGCCTACACGCTCGATGGCTTCGACAGCGAGGGGATCTTTCCCTCGGTTCTGGGGCACGAGGGCGCGGGCGTCGTGCGCGAAGTGGGGCCGGGCGTGAAGTCGGTCAAGCCGGGCGATCACGTGATCCCGCTCTACACGCCCGAATGCCGGGAATGCAAGAGCTGCCTCAGCGGCAAGACCAACCTCTGCACCGCGATCCGGGCGACGCAGGGCAAGGGCGTGATGCCCGACGGAAGCAGCCGGTTCAGCTACAAGGGCGAGACGATCTATCACTACATGGGTTGCTCGACATTCTCGAACTTCACCGTCCTGCCCGAGATCGCGGTGGCCAAGGTCGACGCGGGCGCCCCCTTCGACAAGATCTGCTACGTGGGCTGCGGCGTGACCACTGGGGTCGGTGCGGTGATCAACACCGCGCGGGTGGAGCCGGGGGCGAATGTCGTGGTCTTTGGCCTGGGTGGGATCGGGCTCAACGTCATCCAGGGCGCGCGGATGGTCGGCGCCGACAAGATCATCGGCGTCGACATCAACGATTCGAAGGAAGAATGGGGCCGCCGGTTCGGGATGACGGATTTCGTCAACCCAACGAAGGTTTCGGGCGACATCGTCGCGCATCTCGTGGAGCTGACCGATGGCGGCGCCGACTACACGTTCGACTGCACCGGCAACACCACCGTCATGCGTCAGGCGCTTGAGGCCTGCCATCGCGGCTGGGGCGTCTCGACCGTGATCGGCGTGGCCGAGGCGGGCAAGGAGATCGCCACGCGTCCCTTCCAGCTGGTCACCGGCCGGGTCTGGAAGGGCACGGCCTTCGGCGGGGCGCGCGGGCGCACGGACGTGCCGAAGATCGTGGACTGGTACATGAAGGGCAAGATCGAGATCGACCCGATGATCACCCATGTCCTGAGCCTCGAGGAGATCAACAAGGGCTTCGACCTGATGCACGCGGGCGAATCGATCCGCTCGGTGGTGGTCTACTGATGGAACGGACACAACGCTGGCGCGCGCATGGCGGATGGCAAGAGGTCTGGCGGCACCAGAGCCAGGCCACCGGCACGAGCATGGAGTTCTCGGTCTTCCTGCCCGAGGCGGCCGCGGAGGCGCGGCTGCCGGTCGTGTGGTTTCTGTCGGGCCTGACCTGCAACTGGGCGAACGTCACCGAGAAAGGCGAGTTTCGCGCCGCCTGCGCGCGGCACGGGCTGATCTTCGTGGCGCCCGATACCTCGCCGCGCGGCGAGGGGGTGCCCGACGATCCCGAGGGCGCCTACGACTTCGGCCTCGGCGCCGGGTTCTACGTCGATGCGACGCGCAATCCCTGGGCGCGGCATTACCGGATGCGCAGCTACCTGGAGCAGGAACTGCCGACGCTCGTCGCGGCGCAGTTTCCCGCCGACATGAACCGGCAGGGGATCATGGGCCATTCGATGGGCGGGCACGGGGCGTTGACGATCGCGTTGCGCAACCCGGACCGGTTCGGCGCGGTGTCGGCCTTTGCGCCGATCGCCGCGCCTTCGGACTGCCCCTGGGGGCAGAAGGCGCTGGGTCTCTATCTGGGCGAGGATCGCGGCGCCTGGGCCGAGTACGATGCCTGCCGGCTGATCGAGGCCGGCCATCGGGTGCGCGCGCTGCGGGTCGATCAGGGCGCGGCCGACGGATTCCTGGACGAGCAGCTGAAGCCCGAAGCGCTGCGCAAAGCCTGCGAACGCGCGGGCCAGCCGCTGGAACTGACGCTGCACGAGGGTTACGATCACAGCTATTACTTCATTTCGACCTTCATGGCCGATCATCTGAATTGGCATGCGGCGCGGCTGAAAGGCTGATCCGCCCTGCTGGGGCGCGAGAAACAGGCCGTGGAAGATGGTCTGCGGGCCGGGGGCGCACAAATTTGTGCGCCTCGTCAAGGCTTTGCTTTGCGGTAGAAATTCGCGTCCGTTAACCGCAACGAAACGTCTGGAGACCGCGGTTCGCGGCGGATGCGACCTTTTCAGCCACGGCGCGCCCAGAACCGGGACCAGAGTCGATCGGGCAGCAGCCGCCCGAGGCGAAAGATCAGCGAGAAGGCGAAGGGAAAGCTCAGCCGGAACCGCGCGGTCCGCATGTGATCGAAGATCACGCGCGCGGCTTCGTCGGGGTCCATGATCGCGGGCATCTGAAAGTCGTTCTTGGCGGTCTGGCGGGTGCGGATGAAACCCGGGTTGACCAACTGCACGTCGATGCCGGTGTCTTGCAGGTCGATGGCCATGCTTTCGGCCAGGCTCATCAAGCCGGCTTTCGAGGCGCCGTAACCGATGGCGCCGGGCAGGCCGCGATAACCCGAAAGCGAGCCGGTCAGCACCACATGCCCCCTCCCGCGCGCGACCATGCCAGGGACCACCGCGCCCAGGACACGCGCCGCGCCGGTCAGGTTCACATCGAGCATCGCCTCGACCTGCTCGGCGTCCCAGTCCTGCGCCGCCTGCGGCCAGTAGACCGAGGCCAGCATGATCAGCCCGTCGACCGCGGCCGCCTTCGCCGCCGCCGTGCGGACCGAGGCCCTGTCGGCCACATCCATTGGCAGCGCCTGGGCCGGGCCGGGCAGTGCGGCGGCCAGTTCTTCCAGCCGCTCGGCGGAACGCGCCGAGAGGACCAGTTCGGCGCCCTCATGGCTCAACCGTTCAGCGAGCGCCCGCCCCAGCCCTTCGGAGGCGCCGACGAGCCAGTAGCGTTTGCCTTGCAGTTGTCTCATGCCGCTTGCGTCCGTTCCGATGGGGCCGGGGGCGCGGTGGCGGCGGCCGTGACCTGGGGGGCGCCCTTCTCAGGCCGGGTGGCGGTGGCGGTCGTCTGGGCCGGGCGCATCGTGGCGACCAGCTCGGCGACCTTGAAGCCGAACTTTCGGAACTGGCTGCGGTTGATGATCGAGCCGTTTTCCATCAGGTACATCCAGTCGGTGACATCAAGTGTCCAGCCGCCGGCATTTTCGGGCAACCGGATTCGGTAGCGCAGGAGTACCGTCGCCCCCTTCTGCCAGCCCGCGCCATGCCCGACGATATCCTCGGCCTCGCCGCGGATGCGGCCATCGCCGCCGAGGGTGAGGTGCCATTCGCGATACTGATCGTTGCCGCCGGCATAGCGGAAATGTTCGGTCAGGGTGCCATGGTCGCCGTCCCAACGGCCCTCCATCTCGGCGATGAAGCGCGAGTTCACACGGCCGGTGGGGCCGTAAATCACCCCCTCGCACAGGATCGGGCCGCTGAGGTGGTGGCGGATGTCGATTGCCGGGCTGGTCGCCGCGTATTCCTCGGGCTTCTGACCGAGGAAGCTCAGCCGCCGGGCCAGGAGAAGGCAACCGACGAACACGAGAAGGATCACGAGAAGCACGAGATCAGGCATGGAGCGGCTCGCTTTTCAGGGGGGTCGTCGCCAGGGTGGCGATCGCCAGAAGTTTCAGAAGGCAGGGCAGGAGCGCGTAGGTCAGACCCAACGCCAGCAGCGCCTGCGGGGGGCTCTCGGGCCCGGTGAAGCCCTGCCATTCGAGAAACGGCAGGACGGTAATCGCAGCGAGCGCCAAGGTGGCTTTCGATACGAAGGCCCAGAGCGCGAAGCCGGTCGCGGCTTCGGGGACGATGCGGGCCATGCGGCGCGCGAAGATCGCCGACAGCAGCGTCAGGTCCGCCCCCAGCGCCGCGCCCGAGGCCAGGCAGATCAGCGCGAAGGGCAGAATGTCACCGGGCCCCAGGGTCGCGGCGAAACCGAAGGCCACCACGGCAAGCGCCATGCCGGTCAGAAGCATCCTTTTTTCGCCATGCGCGCGGGCGAGACGTGCCCAGACCGGCGCGGCGGCGGCGGCGGACATGAAGAAGAGCAGCAGCAGTGGCCCCTCCCACCCCGGCGCCTGCAGGCGGCTTTCGACGAAGAACAGAAAGAGCGTCGAGCTGACGGCGACGGGCGCGGCGTTCAGAAGCGCCACGATCAGAAGCCGCCGCGCGGGCCGGTCGGACATGACCGACGCGAACCCCACAAAGGCCGCGCCCGAGACCGGCACGCTGCGCAGCCATTCGCGGCGCATCAGCCAGACGACCCCCAGGGTGGCGGCGGCGAAGAGGATGGCGAAGGACTCGAACGGAGGGTTCGGACCGAGCGCCAGGGCGGTGGGCGCGGCGGCGGCTAGACAGACGCCGATCAGCGCCCCCGTCTCGCGCCAGGCGGCGAGGCGGACATGGCCCTGCGCGCCCATGGTTTCGGCCTTGGCGACGCCCTGGGTGTAGAAGCAGATCGTGAGGAAACTGAAGGCGCTGAAGAGAAGCGTCAGGGTGATGGCGAACCACAGAAGCGGCGCGACCGGGGGCGGCACCGCGAAGAGGCCCAGCATGGCCAGCGCCATGACCGCCCCTGCGCCCGCGACCATCGCCTGCCGGGCACCTGCCGTCGCATGCGCGAGCCAGCCGAGCGCGGGGTCCTGGACGAAGTCGATCAGCCGCAGCGCGAAGAGGACGGCGCCGAGGGCGGCGAGGCTCACGCCGAATTCGTCGACGTAGAATTTCGGCGCGTGAATGTAGATGGGCAGCCCCGCCATGGCGAGGACGGCCGCGAAGGCGCCCCAGGCCGCCGGATGGCCACTCGCGGATATCCCGCCTCGGATCACCGCGAGACCTCTTGCCCGGGGGGCAGCGGGCGCGCCCGGTAGCCCGCGCCCTTCCACCATAGCTTGAGCGCCTGCCAGTGAATGAGCGCCAGCACGCGGCGCGACCCCAGCGGCCGGCGCAGCATCGCGCCGAGCAGCCCCGCCGAGCTCAGCGGGCGCCGCGGGCCGGCCAGCGTGGCGACCAGCCCGCCGGCCTGGTGGCCGTAATCGATGCGGATCGCGATCTTGTCGGCGGCGATGTCGAAGCGGAAGCGGTAACCGCCCTCGACCGGCTGGAAGGGCGAGACGTGGAAGATCTTGCGCGCGGCGATGTCGCACGAAGCGGTGATCGGGCGCTGGTCGTCGTGGTGGCAGAGATAGGAATGGCGGTCGCCGAAAGTGTTGTTCACCTCGGCGATGACGCAACGCAGGGAGCCGTCGCGCCCGTGGCAGAGCCAGAATGCGACCGGGTTGAACACATGGCCCAGGATACGCGGCTGTGCGAGCAGAAGGATCCGCCCGTCGGCCGCGTCGAGCCCGGCCTCGGCCAGGACCCGCCGCACCCAGGCCGCGCCCTCGCCCGCGCCGCGCGTGCCGCCGTGATCGGCATCGTGAACCGAGACGATGTTGCGCCGGTTGCGCGAGAAGAGCCGGGGCAGGCCGGCGCGGGCCTCGGGGTCGATCAGCAGGTAGTCGACGCCGTAGGTGAAGCGGTTGGAGAGGACCCCGCGTCGCCCGTGGAAGGTGCGTCCGGGAATGTGTTCAAGCGTGTTCATGCGGCGGCCTCGGCGATGCGGGTGCCCATCGCCTCGACCACATCGACGGCCGATGCGAAGCCATCCTCATGGAACCCGTTGCGCATCCAGGCGCCGCAGAACCAGGTGTTCGCGCTGCCGTTCGTGGCGCGGATCCGGTTCTGCGCGTGCAAGGCGTCCAGATCGAAGACGGGGTGGCGGAAGGTGTGGGTGTCGTAGATCAGCTCATCGCGGATCGGGCGCGTGGCGTTCAGCGTGACGATCATCAGGTCGTCCTGCGGGATCGGCTGCAGCGAGTTCATCCAGTAGGAGAGCGCGATCCGCTCGCGGTCGGCGGGCGAATGCTCGGTATAGGTCCAGCTTGCCCAGGCCTTCTTGCGCTTCGGCATGACCGACGGGTCGGCATGCAGCACCGCGTGGTTGTCCTGGTAGCCGACCGCGCCGAGGTTCGCACGCTCGCTCGGCGTCGCGTCAGAGAGCAGGCGCAGGCTGACATCGGAATGGGTGGCGAAGACCACCTCGTCGAAGCGTTCCCACTCGTCGCCGCGATGGCGCAACTCGACCCCAAGCGGGCCGCGGCGGACGGCGGCGACCGGGCTGGCCGTGCGCAGCGACACGCCGCGGGCGCGCAGGTCGCGTTCCAGACGGGTCACGTATTCGACCGACCCGCCCGCGACCGTGTACCACTGGTGCTGACCGTGA
>SLKW01000171.1 GCA_007134405.1 Paracoccaceae bacterium | reverse complement strand
GGATCCGTCTGCTCGGCGCTGCGTCCTCGACGATGGCTTCGAGCTCGGTCACGCCTTCGTCCACGCGCCCCTCCTCGATGTTGAGAACGGCCCGTGCGGCTCGAAAGGTTTCGGTATGGCGACCAGCTTCGATCAGGCGGTCGAGTTCGTCGAGCGCGGCATCGGAGCCACGGGTCTGACGGAGGAACTGCACCACAGCGATCGATGGGTCGGGTTCCTCGCTTTCCTCGGCAAGCCGACGCAGAAAGCTCTCGGCTGCGTCCAGATCGCCCTGCTGGACATACCAGCGGATCAGTCCGTCGCGCAGGGCTTCGTTCTCCGGGAAGCGTTCGTACATGATCTCGAACTGCTCGGTCGCGGCCTCGATATCGCCGCGGGCGATCAGCAGGCCCAAGCGTAACTCGTTATACTCGGGGTTGGTTGGATCCTGCTCCAGCGCACGCTCAATCTCGGGCATCGCTTGCTGCGGGTCATCGGTCGCCAGAAGCTCATTGATCACGACACGTCGGGCGATGATCTGGCCAGGGGCGTCTTCCTCGATCGTCTCGCGAGCTTGGATGACGGCGGCCTCGCGTGCTTCTGGGTCTTCGCTGATTAATGCCGCGCGATAATCGAGCGTTGCGGCTACTGCGCGCACCACCGGATCCTCGGGAGCCAGACGGCGGGCGACTGCGCCATGCCGTTCGGCTTCTTCCCAGTCACCCCCGGCTACAGCCATTTCTGCAAGTGCGATACGGCCTTCGACATCATCGGGATACTGCTCGACCAGGCGCAGATATTGGCCAAAGGCTTCGCGGTTCGCACCACGCTCGCGCATGAGCCGCGCATAGGTGGCTCGCGCGTCCCGGTGCCGGCCATCAAGCCGAAAGACATTGCGCAACTCGACCAGCGCCCGGTCGATATCGCCCGCTTCCAGCAATTCGATGCCCGCCTGATAATGGCGTTCCGCGCGTTCCGTGGAGGTTTCGCACTGGCCGAGGATCAAAGGAATGACCAGCAGGGCTGCAAGGAGGGCGGGAGAATGAAATTTCATGTCAGCAGACCCTAATCGTGAAACACCGCACAGCACGGCAGGCGGTGCATTGTGCCAAAATGCACATAGCATAGTAGCGAAGGAGGATCTGCGACACGAGGTCCGATTCCGTTCAGTCGTGCTCAAATCTGTGCAATGCGACTGACGTTTGCGACCCTGCCCTCGAGACTGCTTACTGCCCCGTGCAGCGTAAGACGACCTGAACGGTGCCGAGCAGCACCCGCAGGTCGGTCTGAAGAGACAACCGACGCTCGTAGGCGGAATCAAACTTGGCGCGATCAGCAAAAGAGCTGCGGTTGCGTGACGAAATTTGCCAAAAGCCGGTCACGCCGGGCCGCAGGCGGAAATAGGCGCTACCCGGATAGAGAATCTGCTGGCAGGGCATCATGGGGCGGGGTCCGACGAGGCTCATGTCGCCCTTCAGCACGTTCCACAGCTGCGGCAGTTCGTCGAGAGAGGTGCGGCGCAGGAACCGGCCGAAGCGAGTGATCCGGGGGTCATGGGCGAGTTTCTGTGTGCGATTCCATTCTTCCCGCGCGGCGGGATTGGCTGCGAGATAGCTTTCGAGCTGGCCATCGGCATCGGATACCATGCTGCGCAGCTTCCACATCAAGAAGGCGCGTCCGTCGAGACCGACGCGCCATTGCTTGTAAAAGGGGTTGCCGCCGTCGCGCCAGACGAAGAGCGCCAGAATGCCGACCAGTGGCAGAATGATCGGCACGAAGAGAACAACCAAGAAGATGTCGAGCCCGCGTTTGAGCCCGTTACGATACGCGCCAGCCCTGGCGTTGACAGGTTGAGAGAGCACACGCTGGCTCTCTCCCTGGCGTTCAAAATCAGTCAAATGAACAGTCATATTAACCCCGCACGCAGGCCCCGGTGAATCCCGGTGACTTACTCGTCAACCACTCGGCAAACTTCCAAATTGCTTGGAGGTTGCACGCTCTCCAAGTGTCTTAGAGCGTTATAGAGCATCTGTGTCAAATTTGCATGATTTTTCCGGTGGGGTCGGCAGAGGAGCTGCAACCATTGGTTAATGATGAGGCCTTTTGCCTTACCTTGGCGTGTCTCTGTGCGGCCCCCAGCGTGACCACGCAACTGCAGCGAATATGATTTTACCAAGGCACAACTTTTACCACTTGCCAGTGATTCGCACCGGTCCTCGGTGATTCGCGCCAGTGCGCGCCTCTCCTTTCGGCAACAGGCGTTTTGGGCGCAGAATCACGATGATTATCGTTTGGCGGTAAGGGTGTGGTCACGCTTGAGGAGGTAATCGATATATGAAGTGCTGTCCTGCCGCGATATCATTAGTGAATGTACGATAATTCCCTATGGGTCGGTTTTCGGTGGCAACCGGGGTGTAGGGCCTGATGCAAGCAGGGGCGCCGACAGATGCAAATGATTAGTTCGATCAACATCTACAACGAATTCTTCGGCTTGACCGAGCGACCTTTCTCGCTCGTACCCGATCCCGACTTCCTGTTCTGGTCGGATCAGCACAAGCGTGCCTATACGATGCTGGAATACGGTCTGACGACCGGGGCACCGATCACGCTGATCACCGGCGAGGTGGGAGCGGGAAAAACTACGTTGGTGCATCACCTTCTCAAGCAGCTACCTCTGGAGATGACGGTAGGGTTGATCGCGAATGCGCAGGGTGACCGCGGCAAGCTGGTGCGTTGGGTGCTGATGGCGCTTAATCAGGAAGCGCCGACAAACGAGCCCTATGTCGACCTCTTCAACCGGCTGCAGACATTTCTCATTGATGAATACGCCGCGGGTCGGCGCGTGATCCTGATCTTCGACGAAGCGCAGAACCTCAGCCGCGAAGCGCTTGAGGAGCTCAGAATGTTCACCAACATCAACTCGAACAAGGACGAGCTGGTGTATCTGGTCCTCGTCGGCCAGCCGGAGCTGCGCGACATCATTCGTCGGGCGGATCTGAAGCAGTTCGCCCAGCGGGTGGCGGCAAGCTTTCACCTCAAGGCCATGGATTCTCCGACTGTTGAGGCGTATATCGACCACCGCATGAGGAAGGCCGGCGGTGCGCCCGGGGTCTTCTCGGATCGGGCATGCCGCCTTATCTACGAGGCAACCGGCGGTGTGCCCCGATTGGTCAATCAGCTCTGCGATTTCGTGCTGGTCTATGCCTTTACTGAAGGACAGAAGTCCGTAAGCGAGGAAACAGTTCGGCGCGTGCTTGATGACGGCGTGTTTTTTGGCCAGGTCACGGAACCGGCCCAGGAGGGTTTGTAAATGATGCCATTCGACATCAAATTTTACCTGTCGATCTTCTGGCGGCGGTTTCCTTATTTTGCCGTGATCGCCGCGCTGATCGGTGCAATCGGCGTTTCTGTTGCGTCAGTCCTACCGTCAGAATATCGCGCTAGCGCGGTGCTGCTTATTGAGGGCGAGCAGATACCTTCCGAAATGATGGCTTCGACCGTGCAGGGAGGGGTAGGCCAACAGGTGGGCTTTATCCGGGACCGCCTGACTTCCCGGGCCAGCATGATCGATCACGCGACGGAACTCGGCATCTATCGTGAGCGGGCCGGCATGGATCCCGACCGGATTGTCGAGGACATGCGTCGGCGGCTGCGCGTTCGTACCAGCGGCAACCACGTCTTCGTCGAGTTCCGTTCGGAGGATCCGCAAGTGGCTGCCGATGTCGCCAACCATTTCGCTGCGATTATCGAGCGTCAGGCGATCGAGATGCGGCGCGGAGCCGCGAGTACCACGCTGGAGTTCTTCCGCGAAGAGGTGAACCGCCTCAATCGTGAAATGGGCATTCACCGCGCGCGCGTTCTGGACTTTCGCATGCAGAACCGTGACCGGCTGCCCGAGAGCTTGGAATATCGCCGCAATCGCATGGCTGCCCTGGAGAACCGGATCACGCGTTCGGAAGCCGAGGAAGCGGCGCTGATCGCCCGGCGGGGCGACTTGATCGCGCTCTTTGAAGCGACGGGGCGGGTCAGCGAGGAACTTACCCCGCTTGAGCGGGAACTGGCAGGCGCGCTGGAGGAGAGAGATCGGGCACTTCGATTATACTCCGCGCAGAACCCGCGGGTGCGCGTGGTTCAGGCACGGATAGAGGAATTGGAAGAGGCGGTGCGCTCCGAACAGGAAAGCGGCGGCAATGATGTACTCACGGAATTTGAGCGCCGCATTGAGGAGATCGAGGAGGAAATCGCGCGCCAGGCGGAGATCCGTGCCGAATCCGAGGCGGAAATCTCAGCGTTGCAGCAGACGATCGACGAGACGACCGTAACTTCTGTTCGATTGCAGGAACTGGAGCGGGAGTTGAGCTATGTGCGTTCTCAGCACGATCAGGTTGCCAGACAGTTGGCCCGCGCCGAGATGGGCGAGCGCATCGAACTTCTGGCCCGCGGACAGCGGATCACGATCTTGGAACAGGCAATTCCGCCTCGCTCCCCGGACAGCCCTAACCGGCCGCAGATTGCGATGGCCGGGGTTGGCGGTGGTATCGCCGCAGGCTTGGGTCTGATCGCGCTTCTGGAGTTTCTGAACCGTTCAATCCGCCGCCCGGTCGAGATCACGAAACGGCTTGGGATCACGCCGATCGCGACAATGCCGCTTCTTCGGACACGGCGGCAGATCATGCTGCGGAGAGGAATCATCTTGGGTGTGTTGGCGGTCGTTCTCCTCGGTGTTCCCTTGGCGTTGTGGGGGCTGCACACTTTCTACTTGCCCATGGATCTGCTGATCGAACGGTTCCTGCAACGCACGGGTTTGGCCAGCGTGATTGAAGCCTTCCGGTAAATAATTTTCGACGCCCCCCAAGGATAACGAGTATGGAACGTATTCAGATTGCACTGGAAAAGGCCCGGGCGCGGCGGGCGGAACAGCACGCGGCTAGCGGGTCGCAACCGACCGAAGAGGCCGTGGCCGCACCGCAGCCCGTGCTCGCGCCGGTGCCGGAACAGCCTTCTGTTTCCAAGCCAGCCCGTGAGGCGAAGCCGGCTCCTGCGGTGCAGAAGGTTCAGGCGGAACGCCCACCGAAACCGGTGGCAAAAGGCCCCGCCGAGCGGGTCGGCCCCGAGGTAAGGACCCGCTGGCTGGCGCTCTCGGAGTTCCGGCCTGATCCGAAGTTGATGCAGCGTAATCACATCGTCGGTTTCTTCGGCGGTCGCGAGGGAGGCAAGGAAGCGGGTGTCGTGGACATGATGCGCACCCGGATCCTGCAGGAAATGCGCAAGAACGGCTGGCGGCGGCTCGCGATCACATCGCCCAACCCGACCTGCGGCAAGACAACGGTCTGCCTCAACCTCGCCTTCAGCTTGGGCCGGCAAACCAACCAGCGCACCGTCGTCGCCGATTTGGACATGCGTCGGCCAGGCATGGCGCGACTTATGGGAATGCGCCGCTCCACCAGCTTTTCGCGTGTGCTGGAGGGCAAGGAAGACGTGGCCGAAAATCTGGTGCGTTATGGCGAGAATCTGGCCTTTGGTACCAATACCGGCCCGGCACGCAATCCCTCGGAACTGCTGCAAAGCGTTGAAGCCGCCGAGGTGCTGGCGAAGATCGAGGCGGACTATGATCCTACGATCGTGCTGTGCGACATGCCGCCAATGTTGCTTGCCGATGACATGCTGGCGTTTGCGACGCATGTCGATTGCGTGCTTTTGCTCGCCGCAGCGGAAACCACGTCGATCGACGATCTGGACATCTGCGAGCGTGAACTCTCGGCGCATACCAACGTGCTGGGCGTGGTGCTGAATAAGTGTCGCTACACCGACCCGAGCTACGGCTACGGCTATTATTGACCGCCATGCGAGGTTCGCCTGGCCGCCGCTGTTTACGCGCGGGGAAGTTTACGCGCGGGGAATGGGTCAATACCGAAAAAAGGGCCGGCGTTTGCCGACCCCTTCACTCATTAGCCAAAGCATTGATTTCAGGCGTCAACCTTGTTCCGACGCCGTGAGGCAAGGACCAATCCGCCAAGCGCCGTGAGCAACACCCAGCCCGCGGCCGGCAATGGAATCGGGACCACCTGAAGGCCGGCCAGGGCGAAATCCGGAACGCCGCTATCGTCGTTGAACCCTTCTCTAGGGAAGAAGGTCATGCTGGTGACGCCCCCCCAGTTCACAGAGGCGAAAAGGTGGCCGCCAAGCGTGTTCTCATCCTCGGGATTGGGACTCGCAGCACCAAGCACCTCCACGGCATCAAAGGTGTATTCATGGTTTGGATCACCGTTGAGATGCACCACAGCGCGCTCGAAGTTAATCTCCGGATTGCTAGCTGACCTGAACAAATCAAAGAAGTGCAGGCCGGTAACTCGGAGGGCTCGGCTGAAAGTCACCGTCACCGACTGCCCTTCACTGATCTCGTCGTTAATGACACCGAGACCATCGCTTTGACAGGCGAGGGGTCCGGAACTGGCCTGGCAATAGCTTGAAGATTCCGGTCCGTCGAAATTCTGGCTGAAATTTAGAGATTGCGGTGGGTTCGTGGAGATTGCTGCCGTGAACCACCCATAGTCGAAAGAATAAGTCGCACCAGCGCCCTGTCCATCCCACTGATTGCGATCCGTAAAGTCGATCAATGTCGTCGCGCTTGCGCTTCCCGCGGACACGAATGCGCCAAGCGCTACTACGGCCGCGAAGGCGCGGAAACCAGATGTCTTTGCAATGATTGTCACGACTTCATCTCCACTTCGCACAATTTG
>SLKW01000311.1 GCA_007134405.1 Paracoccaceae bacterium | reverse complement strand
TGCCGCCGGTGCCCCCTGCCCCGCCGGTGCCGCCGCTGGCATCACCCGCCCATTCGTCGGCGGCATCCTCGCCGCGGCTGAAGAGCGGCAGGTCCGAGCCCATGGCAAAGCCGCCATCGACGAGGGCGGCGACGCCGAAGACGGGCTCCTCGCCCTCGCGGAAGTACTCGGCGACCACATCGGTTCCCGAGGCGTCGTCGGAAAGCCGGTCGCCGGTGCGACGGTCGATCTTGATGAAGCGCCCGCCCGGCGGCACGGCGAACCTCGTGCCACCGAATTCGGCCACCGCGTCCTGCATGAAACGGGTGAAGACCGGGCCGCACATCCCCCCGCCAGAGGCGCCGCGGCCCAGCGGGCGCGGGCGGTCGTAGCCGATGTAGCAGCCGGCGACGATGTTCGAGGTGTAGCCGACGAACCAGACATCGCGCGCCTCGTTCGTGGTGCCGGTCTTGCCGGCGACGGGCACGGGCAGGTTGACGGTGCGCGCAGCGGTGCCGCGCTGCACGACGCCCTCCATCATCGAGGTGAGCTGGTAGGCGGTGATCGGGTCCATCACCCGCTCGCGCTGCGCGCTGATCGCCGGTGCGGCGCCCGGGCCAATGTCGGGGTCGTCGCAGTTGAGGCAGGTGCGCTGGTCATGGCGGTAGACGGTGCGCCCCCAGCGGTCCTGCACACGGTCGACGAGCGTGGGCTCCACCTTCTCGCCGCCATTGGCGAACATGGCGTAGGCGGCGACCATGCGGAAGAGCGTGGTCTCCTGGCTGCCGAGCGAGTTGGCGAGGAAGGTCTGCATCTGGTCGTAGACACCGAAGCGCTCGGCGTAACCGGCGACGACATCCATGCCGACTTCCTGCGCGAGGCGGACGGTCATCAGGTTGCGCGACATCTCGATCCCGGTGCGCACCGGCGTCGGGCCGTAATACCGGTTGGAATAGTTTGTGGGCCGCCAGATCCCCTGCCCCGTGTCCAGTTCGATCGGCGCGTCGACGACGATCGTGGCAGGCGAGAAGCCGGAATCGAGGCCTGCCGCATAAATGAAGGGCTTGAAGGCCGAGCCGGGCTGGCGCTGCGCCTGGGTGGCGCGGTTGAAGACCGAATGCTGGTAGGAAAACCCGCCCTGCATGGCAATGACGCGGCCGGTATTGACGTCCATCGCCATGAATCCGCCCTGCACCGCCGGCACCTGCCGCAGCGACCAGCGCACGAAGGCGCCGTCTTCGTCGCGCGTGACGGCGCGGACATGAACCACGTCGCCGACGCTGAGGTTTTCGGCCAGCGAACCGCGCGCCCAGTCGAGATCGCTGTTCTCGACCGTGCCGGGTTCGTCCACGCCCTCGATCCCGAGAGTCGCGCGGCCGTTTTCGACTGAAAGCACGACCGCAGGATGCCAGCGATTGTCGAGTGTCACGTCGCGGGCGACCCGAACCCGCGCGAGCGCGCTGCGCCAGGCATCCTCGTCCGCCAGATCGTCCTCGCCCACCCGCTCGCCGGTGCCACGCCAGCGGCCCAGGCTGCGGTCGTATTGCTCCAGCGCGCGCTGCAGCGCATGCGCGGCGCTGACCTGCAGTTCGGGATGGACAGTGGCCCGAATGCTGAGCCCGCCGGTAAAGAATTCGGATTCGCCGAAACTCGATGAAAGCTGGCGCCGAATCTCGTCGGTGAAATAGTCGCGGTTGGGAAGCGATTGGCGGAAACCCGCAATGTCGCCGCTCTGCACCGTCAGCAGCGGTTCGGCGCGCGCGGCTTCCGCCTCGAGACGCGTGATATAGCCGTTTTCCGCCATCTGTCCCAGGACCCAGTTCCGGCGCGCCAAGACACGGTCATGCGCCCGGACCGGGTGGTATTCGGACGGCGCCTGCGGCAGAGACGCCAGGAGCGCGGCCTCGTGCAGTTCAAGCTCATCGAGCGTCTTGTTGAAGTAGCTTTGCGCCGCGGCAGCCACACCGTAAGAGTTCTGGCCCAAGAAGATCTCGTTGAGATACAGTTCCAGGATCTGGTCCTTGGTCAGCGTCTGCTCGACACGGCTCGCGAGGATGATCTCGCGGATCTTGCGCTCGCCGGTGCGGTCGCCCGACAGCAGGAAGTTCTTCATCACCTGCTGGGTGATCGTCGAGGCGCCGCGCAACGTCTGGCCGCGTGTCACGACAGCGTCGCGCGCAGCGGAGAGCATCGCCATCGGGTCGAAGCCCGCGTGCTCGTAGAAGTTCCGGTCCTCGGCCGAAATGAAGGCATGCTTCACCCGGTCGGGGACATCGTCGATGGGAACGAACAGCCGGCGTTCCTGTGCGAACTCGTCGATCAGTTGCCCCTCGCCCGAATAGATGCGGCTGATGGTCGGGGGCGTGTAGTTTGCGAGCTGCTCATGGCTCGGCAGGTCGGCGGTATACATCCAGATCACGCCGCCCACGGTCATCGCGGCGGCGGCGATCCCCAGCACGAGAAAACTGAAGATACCTCCAAGAAAGGACAGAATGACGCGCAGCACGGTGACGGGGCTCCTTCACAAGCCCGCTCTATACGCGCTTGCAGGGCTTGGGTCAAAAGCGACCGGACGTCGAAAGCGCGGCCCGGCATCACGAAGCGGTCAGCCGCGAACGGCGCCCTTGATCTGGCCCGCCCGCCATCGCACAAGCGGCAAGACCGGCATCGCAAGGAGTTACCATGTTCCGTCCGTCCCGCGCCCTGGCCTCTTTCGCGCCGTTCCTGGCGGCCCCGGTCGTGGCCGCAACCTTGGCGCTGGCGTCACCGGCCGCGGCGGAGACCGGCTACAGCGACGACGAGCGCGAAGCGCTGCGCTCCGAGATCCGCGCCTATCTGCTGGAACACCCCGAAGTGCTGTTCGAGGCGGTGGCCGAGTACGAGCGGCGCAACGCGGTCGCGCAGGCGGACATGGACGGCGCACTGATCGAGATCAACGCCGAGGACATTTTCGAGGACGGGTATTCCTGGGTCGGCGGCAACCCCGATGGCGACCTGACGCTGGTGGAGTTCGTCGATTACCGCTGCGGTTTCTGCCGCCGGGCCTTCGACCATGTCATGGATTTCGTCGAGACCGACGGGAATATCCGCTTCGTGGTCAAGGAATTCCCGATCCTCGGCCCGCAATCCGAATTGTCCTCGCGGCTGGCGGTCGCGGTGCTGGAATTGGGCGGCGACGCAGCCTATGCCGAAGTGCACGAACGGCTCCTGGCGCTGGAAAGCGACGTATCGGAAAGCGCCATCGCCGACATGGTCGCGGACTTGGGGATCGACCCGGACGAGGTGATGGAGCGCATGGCCGCCGACGAGGTGACCGCGGTGCTTGCCGAGAACCGGGCGCTGGCGCAGCGCCTGCAGATCAACGGCACGCCCAGCTTCATCCTGGGCGGGCCCGAGAACGCCGAACTGATCCGCGGCTTCGTGCCGGCCGATGACCTGCACGGCGTCGCGGCCAGCCTGCGCGACTGAAACCAGACCCGAAATAATAAGCTCAGGATCGGCGCTTTTCCGCTTGCGCCGCATATCGCGGATTTCGCAAGATGCCACGGTGTAATGCCGCCGGGTGGGCAGGAAGAGCGTCAAGGGTGCGATGACCGTCGAGTTTTTCACGAAAATCCGATGCTTGCGCGACGCGCTCAGGCGGCTCGCGGTGGCGGCCTGCTGCTTGGCCCTCTTTCTGGCAAGCGCGATCTCGGCGGAAGCCGATGAATTGCTCGTCGGTGCGGAATCCCCGGATTTCCAGTCCGCTCTCGATCGCTGGCTCCAGAACGACGAGGAATACGCGCTTTCCGCCTTTGCTGCGCTCGCGGGCGACGGCAACAAGGCCGCGCAGCTATTGCTTGGGCGGATCGACAAGACACCGGCGCATCAGGGGCCCTGGCTTGCCCATCTGCCGCGCGCGGACCGGCTCGCGCTCTTGCGCCAGCCGGGGGGGCTGTCGGGGCGGAGTTGGCTGCGCGCGCTTGACGATCATCCACTGGGCAAAGCCTGGCTATCCTTGGTGACGCCCAGTGCCGGTCCCGAACTCATCGCGACCTTCGCGGAGCTGAACGAGCCCCGCGCCGCGCGCGAGGCGATGGTGATCCTGGCCGCACGCGAGCATTCCGGCCTGCGCGAGATCGATCCGGCCGAGATCGACCCCGAACTGATTTACCTGCTCTGGCGCAGCGCCGATGACGCCCGCCGCGCGGAATTGCTCGACCATGTCGCCGCCGACAGCCCCCAACGCGCGTTTCTCGACAGCACCCTGGATCGGGCACAGCTGGAGGACTGGCTGGCCGGATCCGCGATCGGCGCACCGATCGATGCGGTCTGCGCGAAATATTGTACGGATTCGCGCGCTGCCTGCCTCAGCGCCGGGTACCTGGCTCTGGCCAGCCACAACGCGCTTCTGACGCTGGGCAGCCCCGTCGAGGCGCTGGTGTCGCAAGACCGGTTCCTGAACACGCCGCGCGGCCGGTCGAGCGTGTTGCGCCGCATGTTGCAGACGCATGATGCGCGCGGGCGGCGGGCAATGATTTCGCAGATGCGCGATCACGATGCCTGCCTTGCCGACGTGCTGGAGGCAGAGGCCGCGCTTTACCGGTACCGACGGCCGGGAAGCGACAGCAGCAACGGGGGCTGACGGCGCCTCCGCTGCATCCTGACCGCACAAAGAGAAACCGGCGCAAACCTGCGCCGGCCCCGAACGTATCCTGTCGGTTCAGCGCGGCCCGATCATCATGACCATTTGCCGGCCTTCGAGTTTCGGCATGTTCTCGACCTTGCCGATCTCGGTCACGTCGGCGGCCACGCGCTGCAGAAGCTCCAGACCCAGTTCCTGATGCGCCATCTCGCGACCGCGGAAGCGCAGGGTGACCTTCACCTTGTCGCCTTCTTCGAGGAACTTCTTCACCGAGCGCATCTTCACGTCGTAGTCATGCGTGTCGGTGCCGGGGCGGAACTTGATTTCCTTGACCTCGATGGTCTTCTGCTTCTTGCGCGCCTCGGATTCCCGCTTTTGCTGTTCATACTTGAACTTGCCGAAGTCCATGATCTTGCAGACCGGCGGCGTCGCGTTCGGCGAGATTTCGACCAGGTCGAGCCCGGCTTCCTCGGCATATTGCATGCCGCGGGCGGGCGAGACGACCCCGAGGTTTTCACCTTCCGCGCCGATCAGTCGGATTTCGGGCGCACGGATCTTGTCGTTGACCCGCGGGCCGGTATCGCGGCTGGGCGGGGCGTGGTGCGGTCTGCGAGCGATGGTTGTCTTCCTTCTATGGGTTCAAGCGACCGGAAATTAAACCGCATCGCGAACGGAGACAAGCGATTCTGATGTCCGCCACCGCGACCTCGAGCATTCTCTTCACGCCGGTTTTTCTGCGATTGCGAAATCTTTATTGCCCGCTCCGATTGCGTTCACCCCCCCACTTGGCTTAATGTCCGCAAAACGAACAGACGGATACCGGCATGAAAAAAGCCCTGATAATCATTGTGATCGTCGTCGTGGCGCTGATCGGATTCTGGCTCATTCAAGAGGAAGCCACACCTCCGCCGCCGCCCGAACCGGTCACCGCGCCCGAAACCGCCCCGCCTGAAGAGCCCGCGCCGCTCGATGAGGCGCCGGCGGAAGATGTGCCGCCCCAGGACGCGCCGCTCGACGAGGCTCCTGCCGAGGAAGCGCCGCTGGAGGATGCGCCGGACGATGGGGCCTTCACCGCGCCGGAAGACGACGATGCCAGCGTGATCTCGCCCACCGACGAGCCGGGCAGCGTCATCGATCAGGCACGCGACGAGGCCGATGCCGCCGCCGAGGCCGCGGAAGCCGCCATTGCCGAGATTCTCGAGCAGCAGGAAGACGCTGCGGCCGAGGCCGAGGAGGCTGCGCAGCGGGCGATCGAGGAAGCGCTGGCCACGGGCGACGAGGCCGCGGCGGAGGCTGATGCGGCCGTGGGTGAGGCGGAGCAGTCGCTTCAGGAACAGATGGAAGCGACCGAGCCCGAGGCGGACCCGCTGGCCGAGCCCGGCCCGGCCGATCCGGCGCTGGCGGAGGCCGAGGCGGAAGGGGTCTTTACGGTCGAAGGGTTCGATTTCGAGCGTGCGATGGAAGCGATCGAGGACGCGAACCTGGAGCCGATCGACGAAAGTGCGGCGCGCGCGATCCTGGAGAGCGTGCGCGACGATCCCGAGACGCTGGAGCCCGCGTTAAGCCAGTTGCGCCAGATGCTTGGTCTCTGACGCTAACCGGCGAGGCCGTAGCGAAAACAGGAACGCCCCCGTCGCGGGGGCGTTTTTTGTTGCCCGGATACGGGCGCGGACGGCCCATGCGGCACCTGCGCGGGGGCGGGTTACCGAAACCTTTTCGCAGCGCGCGCAGGTCGCGGCGCGGGTTGGCGGTGCGGGCGCCGCGGAGCCTTGTTCTGTTGGGTTTTGGGGTGCTGGCGGGCGTATGGCAGACGTATGGCAACCGTATGACAAACGTATGACAAACGTATGGCAGTTGGGCGGCGAAACGGCCCTTTCGGGCGGGTACTGCCGAATTCTGACCGGATCGAGCGCGCGGCGCCTACGGGGGGCCGCGCGCGCCAGCCGCTTGCCGGGGTCATACGGTTTCCGCTTGATCAGTTCGGGAAGCACGGGCGGCGACCGACAGCGGGCGGAAGCGAAGCGCCCGTCCGGGGGGGGCGGTCGGGCGCTGCCCGTGCTGGCGCACGGGCGGGGAAATTACCATTCGACTCCGATCTGATCAGGCGGAGCTCGTATC
>SLKW01000477.1 GCA_007134405.1 Paracoccaceae bacterium | reverse complement strand
GGGTTCCTGCCACCTTCGCCTCCAGCTTCGGCCAGACCTTCTTCATCTCGGTTTTCGCCGGCGAGATCCGAGCGACCTTCGATCTGTCGCATGGCGCCTGCGGTTGGAGCCTCGGCATAACCCTGATCGGAGCGGCCGTCGGGATGCACGTGACCATGATGGCAACTTTCTGATCCGAAATCTTCGGCACCCGCCACCTGGGATCGATCCGCTTCCTGATGGCCGCGTTCATGGTTCTCGGCACGGCACTGGGGCCGGCGATCACCGGCGTATTGATCGACCTTGGGTTCGATTTTTTACCCCAGAGCCTCGGCAATTCGATGTATTTCGTGTTCGCCGCCGTGCTCGCCGCTCTGGCTGGAGCACGAGCGGCACGCGACCTACCAAAAGTGAACGCCGATGCACTGCACCAGTCGATGGCACGCTGATGGTTTTTGGACTTCACTGGCGTATCCGGAATGCTGCGATATACCCTCGCAGCGTGCTCCATGCATGAAATTTCGGGTTCTTAGCGGCGAGCACAAGGGCATGCACCGACATCTTCTCACGCGGCGCGCGCGATTGCTGCCGGCTCGCGTGTGGCCTCGGCTATTTCGAACCGGACGGACTTGCCAGTATCGCACTGGTTCATCGCGGCGCGTTCCCTAACGCGGCCGGCCGCAAAAACATTCGCCGTTGCATCGCGGCGCCAGTAGGGGGGAATTCCCGAGTTGCCGCATGGCTCGGAACCCGTTGCCGTCATTAGAGTGAAGTGCACCGTCGAGCAATTTTCTGCGCCCGCAGCAACAAGATCAGCCTCGTCGGGCTTTCCGATGAAGCCTATGTGCTCTGACGGGTAAAGAACGCAGCGCGCGAGTTGATCAGCAGCCGCCCTGTCCCGACTGCCGGGCAGCTTGAGGCGGAATGGCGTCATCGATCAAGGCCTCCAGTTCGACCGCGCCGGTCATCAGCGGCGCGATGTCTCGACGGGCGCGGGCTATAAGGAACAGCCCTTCATGCGTCGCCTCTACCATCAACGCCAGCGTCGCGGCGCGATCCGGGTCGATGTCGGCATCCTCGAAGGCGGCGCGCATCACGACGGCCCATTCGTCGAAGGCGGCGCGGCAAAGCTCTGCCAGCGTCGCCTCCTCGCCCTGGGCATCGAGTATAATCGGCGCCACCGGGCAGCCGAAAGTGTAGTTGGAGGCCGCCATCATCTCGGCTGTCAACTCGACGAAACGGCGCACACCGGCTCCGGGGGTTGGCGCTTGGGCCAGCGACTGGCGCAGTGCCTCGGTCGCCTGGTCGATGCTTGCCCGCGTCGCCTCAGCCACGATCTCGGTCTTTCCGCCCGGGAAGTGGAAATAGAGCGAGCCGCGCGGGGCACCGCTCTCGACCAGGATGTCCTTCAGCGAGGTGCCATAGTAGCCCCGCTCCTGGAGGAGCCGGGCGGTGGTCTCGATCATGCGGTCGCGAGTCTTCACGGTCATGATAGGAGATTATGCCCCCCGTTGAAATATCACAACTGGTCTATATAATATGATGGACGGTCCAGTACCGTCAAGCATTGCACCCTGGAAGGAAAGGAGACCACCAGATGACCGTTACCGACCGGGAGAGGATCGTGACACGCGACCTCGTGACCCCACAGGGAGTGACGATCTCATACGACCGCTTCGGCACCGGGCCGCCCCTGGTACTCGTCCACGGGTCGTTCTGCGATCACCGGACGAACTGGCAGTTCGAGGCACCGGATTTCGCCCGCCACTTCACGGTCTACGCAGTCGCCCGCCGCGGGCGCGGCGAGACCGACGCGACCGAAGGCCACAGCGTCGCCGACGAGGCCGGCGATGTCGCCGCGTTGATCGAGGCGATCGTTGGCCCCGTCCACCTCCTTGGCCATTCCTACGGGGCACTGGTTGCGCAGGAGGCGGCACCGCTGGTCCGCCAGCGGATTGCGAAGCTGGTGCTCTACGAACCGCCGCTGCCCGAAGCTGTTTCAATGAAGGACATGGCGACGCTTGAGGCTTGCGCCAACGCCGGCGACTGGGAAGGTTTCACGAGCGCCTTCTTGCAGGACGAGTTGTCGCTTTCCGACAGCGAACTCGCCGAGTTACGCGCAACCCCGCTTTGGCCGCAGTTCGTGGCCGAGGCGCCGGCGACGCGCCATGACCTGCTCGCGCTGCCCCGGCACAGCTTCGATCCAGTGCGGTTTAGCGGACTCGAAATGCCGGTGATGTTGCAGATCGGGACCGAGAGCCGCCGCGAGACCTATGCGACAGACGCGCTTGCCGCAGTCCTGCCGGGCGCGCGGATCGTGGAACTGCCCGGGGAAGGACATGACGCGGTCCTTACCGCGCCGGATCTCTACGCCCGACAGGTGATCGACTTCCTGCGCGGATGACCCGCGGGACGGATGTGGAACGGCAGCGCCCGCCGCGCGGACGCCGCCTGTCAGGCTGGCCTGTCCGCCGGCTCAGTCCGGAAAGGTGATCCCGGCGGCTTCGGGCCGGCGCAGGAGTTGCGTGTCGAGGATATGGGCGGCGCGGTCGCGCCCCATCTCCACCCCGGCCTCCAGCCCTGCACGGAAGTGGAAGCCGTTGTAGATCCGCGAAAACGTGCAGCTGTCCACCGCTGCGTCGATCGTGTCGTATTCGCGGGTGTCAGCAGTGCCCTCCGGCGCGCTGCCCGAGACGCGGCTGAAGGCCACATCCGGTCCGAATGCGTTCTTCAGGATCTCGGCTCCGCCGGCGCAGAGGGTGGAGAGCGCGGCAGGATAGTCCGGATGCGGCGGGGTGGTCATCTCGGGCTCCCAATCGGGATCGGCGGAGGTGTCCGGGTTGCCGTCCAGGTCCGCCGAGCGGATGGCCGTGCGCGGGCGCCAGTAGGCGTATTCATACTTGGCATCCCAGGCCGAGACCAGAGCGTCGAAATTGTCGACGGCGAGAAGCGCGAAGAGCCGCGCCGTGGGACAGAGATGCGTGCCCTCCTCGGCGATGCGGGCGCCCGCGAAATCGGGGTAGCCGACGGTAGTGTACTCGGCCCACCAGTACCCGACATGCGTCTGCTCGTCTGTCCGCTCGGGGCTCTCCTTGCCGCCGAGGCGCTTCACTTCGGCGAGGTCCTCGGCATAGCGGGCGCTGTCGACGGCGGGCGGCGGTCCAGGGCGGAACTGGTCGGCCGCGTCCATGGCGAAGGGCTCGGTTGCGGCCCAGCCGGTGCCGATCGGGGTATCGTGGGGCGGCGTCGCCCGGTAGGCGCCGGGCGCATCACCGGGGGTGAAGTCACCGTCGCTATCGTGGCCATCGCCGTCGCGCTTGGAAAGGATCACCGCCGCAGCCCTGGCCCCCAGCTCGCGCCCGCTTTCCCGCGCCGCGCCCTCGGGCACTCTGGCGAGCCAGTCGGCATGTAATCCGGCGATCTCCTCGGCGTGGTCCGGGAACTCGGCAGCCAGCACGTCATGGGCGGCTTGCGAGGCAGCGGCCACCGGATGCGCGCCGGGTTCGTTGGCGTCGTGGGCGTAGGGCTCAAAGACCGGGACGATGGCGTTGAGCGCGTCGTGCATCGCCAGATGCATCATCGGTCCCGCCCGGTTGGAGTAGAGGGTCTGGAACCCGTCGGCCTCGAGCGCGGTATCGATGGCCATCTCGCTCCAATCGAGCACGAGCGTGGCGTCGCGGAACTCGGGCTGGGCGAGCAGTCGCTCTGCCTGATCGGCGTCCATGGCCGCAGTGGCCGTACCAAGCGTCAGCGCGGCGAGGCAGGCAGAAGCGGCGGAGACGGGACGGGATATGCGATGTGTCGGGGTATTCATAGGTATGTCCTTTCGTCGATGGGCCGCGCGCGGAATGTCGGCGCGTCGGCTCCGATGTTCCGGGGTTCGGGGCCGGCGGCTGCGCAAGCCGCCAGCCGGGGGATGCGGCGTCACTTGCGCCGGCCGAGGATCGCCAGGTATTCGCGCTTCACGTGCAGCCCCGCGGGCACGCGATAGGCGGCATGGTACGCGTCGATCTCCTGCTTGAAGGCGGCAAGTTCGTCGGGTGGCAGCGCCGCGATCAGCGCCTTCATCGGCCCGAAGCCAGCGGCGTACCAATGCCACGCCGCCTCGACGCCACCGAGGTAGTGGTCATTCACCCCCGACTCGAAAGTGAGGTCGAAGGCGTCGCCCAGAAGGGCGGTGGCGTGGTCGGGCTCGCCCCAGGCGAGCGGCGACGGATTGCGCGGTGGGTTGGGGTTGTACTTTCCGATGATCCCGAGAAACTCCTGCACGGCGCCCTCGGGCGCCCAGACGATCAGCGCCAGGCGCCCGCCGGGCCGGCAGACCCGGGCCAGTTCGCGCGCGGCGGCGGCGTGGTCGGCAGCAAACATCACCCCGAAGGTCGAGATCACAGCGTCGAAGGCGCGGTCCTCGAAGGGCAGCGCCTCGGCATCGGCCTCGAGAAACTCGATCGGCGGGTCGGCATGGGCCGCGAGGTCGCGGGCCGCGTCCAGCAAGTCGGGGGCGATGTCCACGCCGGTCGTGCGGGCGCCCATGCGGGCCATGGTGCGCGCGCTCCAACCGGTGCCGGTGGCCACGTCGAGCACCCGCTCGCCGGGTTGCGGCGCCAGGCGTTGCGCGGCATGCGCCAGCGCGTCGGAGACACCGAAACTGATCCGGTCATAGTCGCGCCCGCCGAGGGTCCAGGTCGCGGCGGATTTGGCGTTGTGCGGCAGGGCCTTGCCGCCTTGATACACGGCAGTGGCGGTGGTGTAGGTCATGGCGTCCTCCTTCGTTATGGTCGGGGACAGGATGCCAGTTCGGGTGCGTCGCCGCTTCGGGGAGATGGCCCAAGCCGCCGGGTTGGGGGATTTCCCCCATGCCGGCCAGCTCTTGTCCCGAAAGATGCCAGAGAGTCTCCGCTTGACATGCGCGCATGCGCGCACACTTGCAAGTCTATGTTTTGTTTGATTATATCTCTGGCGTTAACCGCAGCGAAACCTTTGGAAGGCGTCCAATCGGTCGACGTACAGCAGCGGTTTCGTCATCTCATCGCCCAGGGACGGTGGGCGTCCCCGGGCGCTGTATTGGCTTGCAGATGTTGTTGCCCGCGTCAGTTGCGCGGATCGCGCGCCGGGTCGACATAGTCAACGACGATCGGCGCGCCCATGTGCACCTGGAGAACCGTCTCCTCCTCGAACCACTCGTAGTGCGTGTGACCGGCGGGGACTTCGACGAAACCACCGGCAGGGATCCGGATACCGTCGGATTTGTCGAGTTCCGCGCCGTGGCCGATATGCATCGCCCCCTCGATCACCGTCAGGTACTTCGGATCGGGGTGGGTGTGGGCGTGAATGTCGTAGCCTTCGGGCAGACGCAGCCGCACCGTGAAGGCCCCCTCCGCAGGGTTGCCCGCCAGGACGGCGAGTTCCGCGCCGGGCTCGATGAAGTCCGGCCCCTCGCCCCATTCGATCTCGTCGGGCAGCGCGTAGTCGTAATGGTCTTCGGCAGCGGCAAGTGGGCCGGCCAGACCGAGGGCGTACGCGGCAGCGAGGCCGGGCATAAGGATCGTCAGTCGCATGGGATGGCTCCCTTTCGTGCTTGGTGGCGCTGGACCAGGGCCCTCCGGCCCGAGCGCAAGACTGACCGATCGATCACCGCTCAAGGTACGTGATTCGCGTGATAGGGGTCAACCGGAGGGCACCTCACGCCCGCAGCCCCCACGGTTCAGATGAGGTCGCGTTCGACAGCGAGCGCGGCGGCGGCGGCGCGCGAGGAGACGCCGAGACGGTCGAAGGCGTTGCTCAGATGGCGATCGATCGTCTTCTCGCTGAGCGACATCTCGGCGGCAACCTCGCGGTTGGTGAGACCCGCCGCGACAAGGCGCAACACCTCTGTCTGGCGCGGGGTCAGCACCTCGGGCGCGCTGTCCCGGGCGCCCAAGCGTCCCTTGTCGCGCAGGGCGCGCGCGATGCGGGCCTCAAGCGCGGCCGCGCGGCGGGCGATATGGGTGGCGCCCATCGTCTCGAAGGCGGCAAGGGCGCTCGCGGCTTCCGCGCGCGCGGCCTCGGGCCGGTCGCGCGCGAGAAGCTCGGCCAGGTCGACGCGCGCCGCGGCAGCGTCGAAGGCCATGCCGGCCCGCGCAAAGAGGTCGATCGTGTCCTCGAACCCCGCCCGCGCCGCCTCGGTCCGACCGGTGGCGGCGGTGAGCGCCGCCCGCGCCGCGCTCGCCATGGCCAGAAGCGGCAGGGTCGCGACCTCGCGGGCGATGGTATCCAATTCGTCGAGCGCTTCCTCGGCGCGCGTCATCCGACGGGCGCCGACGGCGGCGCGGGTCAGCACCTCCAGCCCCTCGACGCGCAGAAGCGCACTGGTCTCGGGGAAGCGGCGCAGGTAGCGCTCGGCGCTCGCCACCGCCTCGGCGCCGTGCCCGAGATCGAGGGCGCAGCGCGCCCGCACGAGCGCCGCGCGCGGCGTGCCGGCGGCCTCTTCGAGCAACTCTGCCGCCTCGCCCAGCCGTCCCTGGCGGCGGCGAAGTTCGGCCAGGTCGGCCAGCGCCTCGGCCCGGTAGGGCGGCCAGCTTGCGTCGAAGCAGCGCACCGCCTCGGTCAGCGCGTCCTCGGCGCCCGCCCAGTCGCCGCATTGGGTGAGCACGGCGCCGTAATGCGCCCGGCAGATGCCCTGGCTCCCGGTATGGCGCATCCGGTCGGCCTGGTCGCGCATGGTCGCGCACCATTCGGCGGCGCGAGCGAAGTCGCGCACGCGTTCGCAGG
>SLKW01000280.1 GCA_007134405.1 Paracoccaceae bacterium | reverse complement strand
CATGGAGAGTTACGAACTCGCCCGTCGCCGCGTCCAGTCCGCGGTTGCGCGCCACATAAGCGCCGCCATTCTCCTCCATCCGTATCACCCGAATGCGCGGGTCGGTCGCTGCAAAGCGTCGAGCGACTTCTACCGTATCCAAAGTCGGTGAACAGTCATCGAGCACGATGATCTCGAGGTTCTGCCAGGTCTGTTCTTGAAGCGAACGCAAGGCGGTCGGCAGCATCTCGGCGGCGTCATAGGCGGCGATCAGGACGGTCACCTTGGGTCCGTCGGCGATCTTGGGCAGATCGTGGGCGCAGGTCAGCCGGTCATAGGGGGGCGTTCCGTCATCGGGCAGCAGTGTTACCGGTTCGATCCCGTAACGCGCCAGCATCGTGTTGATCACCGCGATGCGGCTATCTGCAGTGGGCTGGTAATTCACCCAGGCAAGTGTGACGTCCGGCGTGACCTCTCCAGCCAGCGCAGCGCGGTCGTAGCAGGCCTTGCCCGCGTCCATCTCTCCGAGGTGGTAGTGGCACAGCAATTCGGCAGTCGTCAGCTTGCTTCGGAAGTCCAGATCGGCCGCCTCAACGCGCGCTTTTGCGAGATACTCGAGCGCGAGGCGATAACCCGCTTCGGTTTTTTCGCGCATGTGCCAAAGGGCGAGCTCACGCGCCGAAAGCGCGCGAACGTCCGGATCCGAGTTGGTATTGAGCAGCGCGTTAAGTTCTTGAAGGGGCTTTTCGGTAAAGCCGAGGCTGAGAAGCTTGGTGCGGATGACGTTGACCTGATTGCGCGCGCGGTTCGTTGGGGGGCGGCAGTCATAACCCCGATCCTTGCCATGGACGGCGAAATGCACCAGCGGGTTCAGCCCGCTTTCGACAACCTCGGGGTAAGTATCCACATAGAAGCGCGTATCAAAATTTTTCCCCGGGTTGCGTCCCATCGCGGCACCAAAATGCAGGTAGTGCTCTGCCGGATCCATTCCGAGTTCCGCGACATCGGGATAGGTTTCGCGATACCAGGCGGCGTGAAGCTGCCGGGATTTCTTGATCAGATTCACCTGGTCTGAAAACTGCATGACTCTACCTCGGATGGCGTCGGTCGAACGTCACTCGCCCCGCACGCAATTATCTGCAAGCCCGACGAAGCGCAAGAATGTGGGGTACTGAACAACCGGTTTTCGGCCTTGGGCGCGACTGATCGCCGGATGTTCGGATCGCGCGCGCACAGGCTTGCTTTTGTGCGGAATCGTGGCACACTTCGGCGCAGTGACGACAGACTTTCGGCGACCGCCTTTCCAGGCAGCCCGCGCTAAAGAAAGACCTGGCTGCACGGCCCGTGGGCAATTGCGCCCCGGGAGATTAACTGGAAGGGGAACACCTATGCCAACCGGCACCGTCAAATGGTTCAACGCTACCAAGGGTTATGGTTTCATCGCACCCGATGGTGGCGGGAAGGACGTTTTTGTCCATATTTCAGCGGTCGAGCGGGCCGGACTCACGGGATTGGCCGACAATCAGAAAGTCAGCTTTGAAATGCAGTCGGGTCGTGATGGCCGGGCGTCGGCATCCGATCTCAAGCTGCTCTGATCCAACGTCACGCAGCGCCGAGCGCTGCGCGCGTGGCGGGTGACCATCCCAGATAGAGCGTTCCGTTGAAACGTATGACGGGACGCTTCATAACTGTCGGGTGATCTGAGAGCAGCACTTCAGGGTCCGCCTGTCGCAGGACAGTGTCAAATCCGCGCCACGTTGCCGATGCGCGGTTGATTAGTTTCTCGCCAAATGCGTCAAGAAATTCTGCGATTTCGTCAGCCCTCAGGGGCTCTGCGCGAATATCTCGAAATTGGGCGCCTGGCAGGACCTTGGTCGCCTTTCTGCAGCTATCGCATGACTTTAATCCGTAGATCGTAATCAATTGGCGCCTCCGTTCTCCTCGCGCGATGCGTTTCCTGCAGCGAGATCGGCGAGGATCGGACAATCTGGCCGGTGGTCGCCCGCACAAGCCGCAATAAGCTCGTCAAGCGTTGCGCGCAACGCCTTCAACTCGGCAATCTTTGTGTCGACACGATGAAGGTGCTCTTGTGCAAGGGCTTTCACGTTCTCACTTGCCCTCGTCTCGTCCTCGTACAGTCCCAGCAAAGCGCGACATTCCTCGATCGAGAATCCTAATGCGCGGGCGCGCGCTAGAAAAGCGAGCTTGTGCACATCGCCTGCTTTGAATGCGCGATAGCCGTTGGTATCGCGACGCGGCCGGATCAGGCCGATCTCCTCGTAATACCGGATCGTTTTCGCGGGTAGACCCGACGCTTCGGAGGCTTCTCCGATATTCATCTGCTTCCCTTCACTCAGCTGGGGCCATTCGCGGTCTCGCAACAGTTGTGCTACTTTTTTCGGCGAGCACCGGTTGCAGGCCGCGCAGCCTGAGTGCATTCGTCACGACGAAGACGCTCGACAAAGCCATCGCGGCGGCGGCAAGCATTGGGCTGAGCGTGATCGCAAAGACCGGGTAGAGCACGCCCGCCGCGACCGGGATCAGCGCCGTGTTGTAGGCGAAGGCCCAGAAGAGGTTCTGACGAATGTTTCGCAGCGTCTCTCGGCTCGCGCTAATTGCGTTGACGACCCCGCGTAGATCACCCGACATCAGGACCACGTCCGCCGCCTCGACCGCGACGTCAGTGCCAGTACCGATGGCGATACCGACATCCGCTGCTGCCAGCGCAGGAGCGTCGTTGATTCCGTCGCCAACGAAGGCCACGCGGCGACCGCCCGACTGCAGGCTCTCGACCGCCTCCACTTTCCCGGCTGGCAAGACCTCGGCCATCACCGCATCGATGCCCAGTTCTGCGGCAATGGCGTTCGCCGTGGCTTGCGCATCACCGGTGATCATGGCGACTTTCAGACCCATCGAATGCAGCGCTTCGATAGCGGCTGGCGTTGCGGGCTTGATGCGGTCGGCGACAGTGACGAGCGCAGCGGCTTTTCCATCGATCGCGGCATAGAGTGGCGTTTGTCCCTTTCGCGCCGCCTCGGCAGCGCGGTCGGGCAGGGTGCCAAGGTCGATTCCCTCTCGCGCCATTAACCGTTCGGCGCCGACCAGTGCCGCGCGGCCCGCCACTTGCGCGCGTACACCGAAACCGCTGATTGCCTCGAAACCGGCAACCGGCGGCAAGTCGAGGCCGCGCGACCGGGCGGCGCGGGTAACGGCGTCGGCGATGGGGTGTTCGGATCGCGCCTCGACCGCGGCGATCAGCGCGAGTACCTCGGCCTCGTCAAAGCCCGGTTGAGTGTGAAGCGCGGCCAGGTCGGGCCGCCCCTCGGTCAGTGTGCCGGTCTTGTCGAAGGCAATCACGTCCACTCCCTGCAGCGCTTGAAGTGCATCGCCGCGGCGGAACAGAACCCCCATCTCGGCCGCGCGACCGGTGCCGACCATGATCGAGGTCGGGGTTGCGAGTCCCATGGCGCAGGGACAGGCGATGATCAGAACCGAAACTGCGGCGACGACCGCGAAGCCCAGCCCAGGACCGAGTGCCAGCCAGGCTGCGAACGTGATAGCCGCAACGGCCATCACCGCTGGTACGAAGTAAAGCGTGACCCGGTCGACGAGTGCCTGGATCGGAAGCTTGGCGCCCTGCGCTTCCTCGACCAGCCGAATGATCTGTGAAAGCAACGTATCGGCGCCCACGCGCGTTGCACGAAAGGTCAGCGCGCCGTTGCCGTTGATGGTGCCGCCCGTGACGGTATCCCCCTTCGCCTTGGCCGCAGGTACCGGCTCGCCCGTGATCATGCTTTCATCGACATAGGAGGAACCGTCGGTAACGTCCCCATCCGTCGGAATTTTTTCGCCCGGTCTCACCTGGATCACGTCACCTTCGCGGATCTCGTCTATGGGCAGATCGATATGCGTGCCGTTACGCTCGACCCGTGCCGATTTGGGCTTCAGCCCGATCAACCGAGCGATTGCTGCGCCGGTGCGTCCCTTGGCCCGCGCCTCCAGCCAGCGTCCCAACAGGATCAGGGTGACGATGACTGCTGCCGCCTCGAAATAGACGTTGGCCGTGCCTTCTGGCAGAATTCCGGGCGCGAAAGTCGAAACGGTTGAAAAACCCCAGGCTGCCCCGGTTCCCACCGCAACGAGGCTATTCATGTCGGGCGCCCTTCGGGCAAGCGCCGGCAGGCCGAGGCGGAAGAAGACGAGGCCAGGGCCGAAGAGCACAATTGTGGTCAGGACGAACTGGAACAGCCAGCTTTCCCACATGCCGATCGTGTTGTGGACCCAGTGGTGAAAGGCCGGGATCATGTGCCCGCCCATCTCCAGCACAAAAATGGGCAGCGTCAATCCACCCGCCACCAACATCCGTCGGCGCGTAAGGGCGGTTTCTTCCTCGCGCTTTTCAGCTGTGCTTTCGGGTTCCGGGGCATTGATGGGGCGGGTGGGGAATCCCGCATCGCTCACGGCCTGCGCGAGCCTCTCCGCCTGTCCCGGGACCGGAAGATGGCGAACGGTCGCCCGTTCGGTCATCAGGTTGACCGAAGCCACCAATACCCCCGGCACATTTGCCAACACGCGCTCCACGCGCCCCGTGCAGGATGCGCAATGCATTCCTTCCACGGCCAACTCCGTCCGTTGCTCGGCTGTTGCGTATCCTGCGTCCCGCAGCGCCTCCAAGATCGCGCGCGGCTCGACCGCCCCTGTGATGCGCACCGTGCCGGTGGCCAAGTTCGCTTGAGCCCCCGTCACGCCTGGAACGGCAGTCAAGGCACGCTCGACCCGTCCAACGCAAGAGGCGCAGTTCATCCCCTGGACGGGTAGCGTAAGTGGTGCATCGGTGGCGGACATGGCGGGACTCCAAACACGCAGTCCGCCTTACATGCTCCTTCCAGTAGATGGAAGGTCAAGCCTGCTGCGCTACTCCGCTGCAATTGCCTCGGGGTTTTCGACGCGCACAGCGGCGAACTTGAATTCCGGGATCTTGCCGTAGGGGTCCAGCGCCGGGTTGGTCAGCACGTTCGCCGCCGCCTCCACGAAAGCGAAGGGAACAAAAACCATGTCCTCGGCCACAGTCCGATCCGCGCGCGCCATCAGCTCGATCGTCCCGCGCCGCGTCACCAGCCGAACACGCCTGCCGGGCGCGATCCCCAACCGGTCGAGCGTCGCGGGGTGAAGCGAACAGTTTGCTTCGGGTTCGACGGCATCCAGCACCTTCGACCGCCGCGTCATCGAGCCCGTATGCCAGTGCTCCAGCTGCCGGCCGGTGGTCAGGACCATCGGAAACTCGGCATCCGGCACTTCGTCCGGGGGGATTACCTGCGCGGGGGCGAAACGGGCGCGGCCGCTCTCGCGCGGGAAGCGGTCGGCAAAGACGATGGCCTGGCCGGGGTCGTCGGGAGCAAGGCTCGGATAGGTCACCGCTCCCTCGCGTTCCAACCGCTCCCAGGTGATGTTGTCGAGCGACTTCATCGTCATCTTCATCTCGGCAAAAACCTCGCGCGGGTGGGTGTAGCGCCAGCCGAGGCCCAGCCGGTTCGCCAACGCAACGGTGATCGCCCAATCCTCGCGTGCCTCGCCCGGCGGCGGGACGGCGGGCCTGCCCATCTGCACCTGCCGGTTGGTGTTGGTGACGGTCCCGGTCTTCTCGTAGAAGGCCGCGGCGGGCAGGATCACGTCGGCATAGTTCGCCGTCTCGGTCAGGAAGATGTCCTGCACAACGAGGTGCTCGAGCTTCGCTAGCGCCTCGCGCGCATGGGTCACGTCGGGGTCCGACATCGCCGGGTTCTCGCCCAGGATGTACATGCCGCGGATCTCGCCGTCATGCACCGCGTCCAGGATCTCGGTCACCGTCAGGCCCTTCTCACCCGACCAGTCGCCCGAGCCCCAGACCTGCGCGAAGCGCGCGCGGATGGCGTCGTCGGTCACGCTGAGGTAGTCGGGCAGGAACATCGGGATCAGGCCGGCATCCGAGGCGCCCTGGACGTTGTTCTGGCCCCGCAGCGGGTGCAGCCCGGTGCCGGGCCGTCCGACATGGCCGCACATCAGCGCAAGCGAAATCAGGCAACGGGAATTGTCGGTGCCGTGGATATGCTGGGAAATCCCCATCCCCCAGAAGATCATCCCCGCCCGGCCGCGCGCGAAGTCGCGGGCAACGGCGCGCAGGCTCTCGGCTGGGATGCCGCAGACCGGTGCCATCTTCTCAGGCGTGAAGGCAGCCAGGTGCGCGGTCATCGCCTCCCAGTTTTCGGTCATCGCCTGGACGTATTGTCGGTCGTAAAGCCCTTCCTCGACGACGACGTGCATGATCGCGTTCAACATCGATACATCCGCGCCGGGTTTAAACTGCAGCATGTGGGTGGCGTGGCGGCGCAGCGCCTGGCCGCGCGGGTCCATCACGATGAGTTTGCCGCCGCGCTTGGCGAATTGCTTGAAGTAGGTGGCGGCGACGGGGTGGTTCTCGACCGGGTTGGCGCCGATGACGATGGCGACGTCGGCATTCTCGATCTCGTTGAAGGTCGCCGTCACCGCCGCCGAGCCCACGTTTTCCAGCAGCGCCGCGACCGAGGATGCATGGCAGAGCCGCGTGCAGTGGTCGACGTTGTTGTGCCCGAAACCCTCGCGGATCAGGCGCTGGAAGAGGTAGGCTTCCTCGTTCGAGCATTTGGCCGAGCCGAACCCCGCGACCGACCGGCCCCCATGCGCATCGCGCAGGCGTGCCAGGCCCCCGGCGGCGGCATCCAGCGCCTCCTCCCAGGTTGCCTCCCGGAAGTGGGTCAGCGGGTGTTCGGGGTCGACGTTCAGGCCTTTCTCGGCGCCGTCGCGGCGGATCAGCGGCTTTGTCAGCCGGT
>SLKW01000246.1 GCA_007134405.1 Paracoccaceae bacterium | reverse complement strand
CGCGCGACAGCTGGATATGGCCCATCTCCGCCTCGGTCGTCAGATCGAAGAGATCGCGATGAAGCGGCTCGCCGGCCAGGGCCGCAACGGAGAGAGGCGTCACGAACTGCTCGCCCGCGCGAGTCAGAACCGGCACGACACCCGCCCCCGCGTTGCGCAGCATCCGGATCAACTCGAGCGACTTGTAGGCCGCGATCCCGCCGCCGATGATCAGAAGAATGCGTTTGCCGGACAGCATGGGCGGGCTCCGCTGAAGGTGCGTGCAGCCTAGGCCCGCGCCCGGTCGAGATCAACCGCAAGCAAGGCCGGGACGCCGCCCGCCAGGCATTCCGCGCAGTTACTTTCGTCGGGTCTAGCTCGAAGGCACAGATGCGGCATAAAGGGCAACGGCCGCGGCGTTCGAGACATTGAGCGAACCGAACCCGCCCGCCGCCGGAATGCGCACGAGCGCGTCGCAGGTGTCCCGCGTCTTCTCGCGCAGCCCCGGCCCCTCGGCGCCCAGCACCAGACCCACCGGCCGGTCGTCCGCCTCGGCGATACCCTCGGCAAGCGCGAGCGTGGCGGCACCGTCGAGACCGAGCAGCACGTAACCCATCTTTTGCAAACGGGTCATTGCATCCGACAGGTTCGTGACGCGCAGGTAGGGCTGGCGTTCCAGCGCGCCCGAGGCGGTTTTTGCAAGCGCCCCGGTTTCGGGTGCGGAGTGGCGCGCCGGCGCGATCACCGCGCGGGCGCCAAAGACCTCGGCCGAGCGCAGGATCGCGCCGACATTGTGCGGGTCCGAGACGCGGTCGAGGAGGACGACGCGCGCCGCAGGGCCGGCGGCGCACACCTCCTCGAGCCCGCCCCAGTCGAGCGGCCGCACCTCGAGCGCCGCGCCCTGATGGACCGAGCCTGGGTCGAGCGGCGCTGGAAAACGCCGGGGATCGGCAATCTCGGGCGTCATCCCCGCGGCCGCGATCGCGTCGCTCAGCCGGTCGGCGGCGTTTTTCGTCACCACAAGCCGCAGGCGCTCGCGGGCCGGGTTCATCAGCGCATCGCGTACCGCGTGCAGGCCGAAGAGCCAGACGGTCTCCGCCGCCGCAGCCCGGCGCGCGCGCTCCTTGTCGATCACCCAGGCGGGTTTTTTCATCGCGAGATCCTTTCGCAGCGCCGCAAGCTGCGCCGGCAGGCCCGCCGGCAGGCCCGTGCGCACTTTGCGCAGCGGCGTCAAGTCGTTGTTTTAAGTGCCAGACCGAAAAAATGGCAACCTGATCTTAAGGCTTTCACGCGTCGAAATCGCTGCCCTCGGCCTGCAGCACCGCCTTGATCTCGCGCAGGTGATCCTCGGCGAAGGCCGCATCCGACTCCCATTCGCGGGCGGTCTTTTCGGCGACCTCGTCGGGCAGCATCCGCAGGGGGCGGCCGGTCTGCAGGGCGCGGATGACCGTCTCGGCGGCGCGTTCGAAATAGTAGAGGCGATTGAACGCCTCGGCCACGCTGCGCCCGATGACCAGCAGGCCGTGATTGCCCATCACCATCGCGATGATCTGCGGGTCGGACAGCAGTGCGGCGCAGCGCTCGCCCTCCGCCTCGAAGGCCATGCCGCCATAGCCGTCATCAACGATATGCCGGTTGTGAAACATGGCGCTGTTCTGGTCGATCGCCGGCAGGCGCGAGTCGGCGAGGCTGGCCAGAACGGTTGCGAAAGGCGGATGCAGATGCATCACGCAGCGGGCATGCGGCGCGCGCCGGTGGATCGCGCCGTGCAGGCCCCAGGCGGTCGGATCGGGTGCGTCGGGACGCTCCATCGTCGCGGGGTCATCGGCATCGATCTCCAGCAGGTCCGAGGCGCGGATCCGCGCGAAATGCCGCCGGGGGTTGATCAGAAAGCGCGTGCCCGCCTCGTTCAAGGCAAGCGAAAAGTGGTTGGCCACCGACTCGTGCAGGTTCTGCCGCGCCGACCAACGAAAGGCGGCGGCAAGATCGGCGCGCTGCGCGTGATGCATGACGGGCGAAAGCGTGGCGGTCTGGGGCATTTCACTCTCCGGGACGGGACCGCGACAGGGTAAGCGCCGCCGCCGGGGCGCGCAATGGGCGCCCGCGCCCAAAAAAGCGGCATCGCTTCCGCTGGTTCGGTTCCCCACTATAGCGCGCATGTGACGGTGACGCGGCGGCGCGCGACCCGGCCCTTGTCTCTGCCGGCGGATTGCGCATATGACGACCTTCGCCGTCCGGGCGGTGCCGCGCACCCCTTGCCCGAAGCTCCAGGAGACCCCGCCATGACCCCCTTCGCCATCGCCGGTGTGCAGATGCACGTGAGCGCATTGCATTCGAATGTCGAGGGGATGCTGCAGCGGCTCGACATCCTGATGGCGCGCTTTCCCTGGACGCAGATGGTTCTGTTCAGCGAGCTTGCCCCCTTCGGGCCCCTCCCCCGCTACGCCCAGCCGTTTCTGAACGAAACGCTTGAGCGGTTCTGCACGGCTGCGCGGCACTACAAGGTCTGGCTCATCCCCGGCTCGATGTTCGAGAAGGGGCCGGACGGGAAGATCTACAACACCTCGGCCGTCATCGACCCCGAGGGGCGGCTCGTCACCAGCTACCGCAAGATGTTTCCCTTCCGTCCCTACGAGACCGAGATCGAGGGTGGCACCGAGTTCTGCATCTTCGACGTGCCCGAAGTGGGCCGCTTCGGGCTGTCGATCTGCTACGACATCTGGTTTCCCGAGACCACGCGTCAGCTGACCAGCGCCGGGGTCGAGGTGCTGCTGCACCCGGTGCTCACCGGCACCACCGACCGCGATGCGGAACTCGCCATCACGCGCGCAACCGCAGCACAGTTCCAGTGCTACATCTTCTCGGTGAACGGGCTCGGCGCCGGCGGCGTCGGACGGTCTTGCGTGGTCGACCCGTCGGCCCATGTGCTGCACCAGTCAACCGGCCAGGAAGACCTCTTCCCGCTCGAGCTCGACCTCGACATGGTCCGGCGCCAGCGCGAGACCGGCATGAAGGGGCTGGGCCAGGTGCTCAAGAGCTTCCGGGACAGAAGTGTTGATTTTTCGGTGTACGACCGAAATAGTGGCTGGGATGAGTATCTGACCACCTTGGGACCGCTGGAAATACCAAAGCAGGGATCACGCGCTGGACTGCATGTCGATTACACCGGAACGACTGCCAGACAGACCCGGCACGGGCATAACCTGCACATTCCGACCCAGGGTGCGGTGCTGCCGAACGGCGAAAGTCACTAACCGCGCTGCGCGCGACCTGACCTCGACCGAGCTTCGGCGCGACGGGGGGAGGGAGCTATGCAGTCGGTGAACGAATACTATTCTGCGGTTCAGTTACGGTCTGATCGCTGGTCGTCACTGCGCGAGGCGGTGGCGACGCTGGCACGCAACCCCGACGGGCGCGGCTCGGTGGGGTTGCGCAAGAAGATCGTGCAGCTCTTCGATGCGCTGACCGTGATCGAACCCTATTGGGCCTTTCCCGGCATGGCCGCCTTCGACATGCTGCGCCGGCAATTCGAGCATGGCAATCTGGACGCCGTGGCCTTCGGCATTCACCGCGTGACCCGCGCGCTGACCTCGGGCGCCTACCGGCGCCGGAGCATCCCGCTCGAGCGCGACATGGCCGACAGCGATGATCACGAGGACGAGGCGATGCTCTCGCCCGAGGCGCGCGCGCTCTCGAAACCCTATTTCGAAGTGCTGATCGTCGATGACGTGAACGAGCAGCAGGAACGCTGGCTGAAGACGAACGTCGCCCGGATGCGCCGCCACGAGGACGCGTTCGTCTACGAACCCGTCGTCGTGCCCTCGGTCGAGGACGCGCTGATCGCGGTTCTCTTCAACCACAATATCCAGGCGATCGTGGTGCGCCCCGGGTTACGGCTGAAATCGCGGACCGAGCTGGCGATCCTGAAACGCTACCTCAACCGCGCCGGCGGGCCGGAGGGGATCGAGGCCCTGTCGCCCGAGGATTACGGCCCCGAGACCTGCCGCCTCATCGCCCGCGTCCGGCCCGAACTTGATGCCTATCTGGTCACCGACCGCTCGGTCGAGGATATCGCCGGGCTGGATCTGGGGATCTGCCGGCGGGTCTTCTACAATCAGGAAGACTTCATGGAACTGCACCTGAACATCCTGCGGGGCGTTCAGGCACGCTACAAGACGCCCTTCTTCACCGCGCTGGTGCACTATTCGAAGCAGCCTACCGGCGTCTTCCATGCCATGCCCATCAGCCGCGGCAAGTCGATCACGCGCAGCCACTGGATCCAGGACATGGGCGCCTTCTATGGCCCTAACATTTTCCTGGCCGAAACCTCGGCGACCTCCGGCGGGCTCGACAGCCTGCTCGAGCCGCACGGACCCATCAAGGAAGCGCAGGAACTCGCCGCGCGGGCATTCGGTTCGAAGCAGACCTTCTTCGCCACGAACGGCACATCGACCTGCAACAAGATCGTGGTGCAGGCGCTGGTGCAGCCCGGCGACATCGTCCTGGTAGACCGCGACTGCCACAAGTCACACCACTACGGGATGGTCCTGGCCGGGGCGCAGGTCGTCTACCTCGACAGCTATCCGCTCAACGAATACTCGATGTATGGCGCGGTGCCGCTGCGCGAGATCAAGCACCAGCTTCTGGCGCTGAAGGCGGCGGGCAAGCTCGACCGGGTGCGGATGCTTCTTCTGACCAACTGCACGTTCGACGGGCTGGTCTACAATGTCGAGCGCGTGATGGAGGAATGCCTGGCCATCAAGCCCGACCTGATCTTCCTGTGGGACGAGGCCTGGTTCGCCTTTGCCCGCTTCGGGCCGACCTACCGGCAGCGCACGGCGATGAACGCGGCCAACAACCTGCGCGAGCGGCTGCGCAGCCCCGAACAGACGAAGGCCTGGGAAAAGCAGCAGGAAAAGCTGAAGGACGCGGACGACGCGACGATCCTCAAGACCCGGCTCGTCGCTCCGCCCCATGCCCGCGTGCGGGTCTACGCCACCCAATCGACGCACAAGACGCTGACCGCGCTGCGGCAGGGATCGATGATCCATGTCAACGACCAGGACTTCAAGGGCCAGGTCGAGCAGAGCTTCCACGAAGCCTACATGACCCACACCTCGACCTCGCCCAACTACCAGATCATCGCCTCGCTCGATGTCGGCCGGCGGCAGGTTGAACTGGAGGGGTTCGAATTCGTCCAGCGCCAGGTCGAGGCGGCGATGGCGATGCGCCGCGCGATTTCAACCCACCCGCTCCTGCAGAAGTATTTCAAGGTCCTGACCGCCGGCGACATGATCCCCGCCGAGTTCCGCGAAAGCGGGGTCGAAAGCTATTACCGCGCCGACCAGGGCTGGACCGACATCTGGGAATGCTGGGAAAAGGACGAATTCGTGCTCGACGCCACGCGCGTGACGCTCGCCGTTGGCGGCACCGGCTGGGACGGCGACACGTTCAAGACCCAGATCCTGATGGACAAGTACGGCATCCAGATCAACAAGACCTCGCGCAACACGGTCCTGTTCATGACCAACATCGGGACCACGCGGTCCTCGGTTGCCTATCTGATCGAGGTGCTGGTCGAGATCGCGCGCAGCCTGGACGACCTCTTGGACGACGCCTCGAAAATGGAGCGCCGCGCCTTTGAGAAACGGGTGACGAGCCTGGTGGACGATCTGCCGCCCCTGCCCGATTTCAGCCGCTTCCACGACGCCTTCCGCACCGATCAGGCCACCTCGGAGGGTGATATCCGCGCCGCCTTCTTCCTCGCCTATGACGAGGAGAACTGCGACTATCTCGACCTCGATGGCAGCCTGCGCCAGGCGATGGATGCCGGCCGCGAGATCGTGTCGGCAAGCTTCATCATCCCCTATCCGCCCGGCTTTCCGATCCTGGTGCCCGGGCAGGTGATCAGCCCCGAGATCTTGGCCTTCATGCGCGCGCTCGATGTCAACGAGATCCACGGCTACCGGCCCGATCTGGGGCTGCGCGTCTTCACCGACGAGGCGCTGGCGAACCTGGCGCGTCCCGGACTGGCGGATGCGGCGGAATAATCAACGATAAAAGGGAGGCATTGATGCCCAAGAAGGAATTGCGCAACATCTCCGAGATCCGGCGGTACTTCCACCGCAACGAGGATCCCGTCTATTTCATCTCGGCGACCAACTTCAACCTTCTGGGCCTCGACGAATGGGTCAAGAACTTCAAGTACATCTGCTACATCGACTGCTATGACGGCAGGCATCCGAACGTCTTCTGCCCCTCCGAGCAGCCGCATGCCGAGTTCCAGTCGATCGAGGACATCAACAACTACCTGCTGCAGCACAAGGAGGTCATCGACTTCATCAAGCGCCGCGGCGGCAAGCCCAAGTTCGTCTTCCTGATGTTCGACGAGGAGACCGAGCGGCTGTCGAAGGAACTCGGCGCCGAGGTCTGGTTTCCGAAGGCCGACCTGCGCACCCGCATGGACAACAAGATCGAGACGGTGCGCATCGGCAACAAGGCCGGCGTCCCCTCGGTCCCGAACGTGCTGGCCGAGGTCAAAAGCTACGAGGACCTGCGCAACACCTGCGAGAAGGCCGGCATCGGCCATGACCTTGTGCTGCAATCGGCCTTTGGCGATTCCGGCCACACCACCTTCTTCATAAAGTCCGAGGCCGATTTCCGCCGCCACGAGCACGAGATCGTCGGCGAGGGCGAGATCAAGATCATGAAGCGCATCGATTGCCGCGGCTCGGCGATCGAGGCCTGCGCGACCAAGGAGGGTACGATCGTCGGCCCCCTGATGACCGAGCTTGTCGGCTTCAAGGAACTCACCCCCTATCGCGGCGGCTGGTGCGGCAACGAGATCTTCGCCACCGCCTTCCCGCCCAAGGTCCGCCAGCAGG
>SLKW01000079.1 GCA_007134405.1 Paracoccaceae bacterium | reverse complement strand
TTTGGCCTGCTGCATCGCGCCGCGGACCGTCCTTCGGTGTCGGGCGAGGCGCTGGCTGACGCGCTGACCGGGGCCGACGGGACCAATGCCGAATTGCTGCCGGGTCTTTATTCCGCGCGCGAGCAGCGTGTCGCGCTGAACGCGACAACGCCCCAGACGCGGCTGCAACCGGCCGACTGGCCTGCGACGGTGCCGATCGAGACGGGCCTCGCGCGACCCGAAATGCCCCTGGCGGGATACCTGCTGTCGCTCGCCGCCCTGGCGCTGATGATCGACGTGCTGGCGACCCTGGCCCTGGGCGGCCGGCTGGTGCGCGTCGCGGCGGTGCTCGGGGCGCTGGCGCTCTTTCCCGTACCGCCCGCGCAGGCGGATGACGCGTCGCTCGATCCCCGTATCCTGCAGGCGACCGAGTCGGTTGTCCTGGCGCATGTCACGACCGGCGAGGCGCGCATTGACGAGATCGCCCAGGCCGGTTTGAAGGGCCTTTCGGATGCGCTCTACCGTCGCACCTCGGTCGAGCCGGCAGCGCCGATGGCGGTCAATCCCGAGACCGACGAGCTGTCGGTCTTTCCCTTCCTCTACTGGCCCGTGCTGGAGACCAGCCCGATCCCGTCGCCCGAGGCCTACGTGCGGCTCAACCGCTATCTGCGCTCGGGCGGGTTGATCCTTTTCGACACCCGCGACGCCGAGGTCGCCCGACTGACGACCGGCACCACCCCCGCGGCGCGGCGGCTGCAGGCGATTGCTGCGGGGTTGGATGTGCCGCCGCTCGAACCCGTGCCCTCCGACCATGTGCTAACGCGGACATTCTACCTGCTGGGCGACTTTCCCGGCCGTCATGCAGGCAGCACGGTCTGGGTCGAGGCCGCGCCTCCCGATGCGGTGCGCGCCGAGGGAATGCCGTTTCGCAACCTCAACGACGGCGTCACGCCGGTGGTGATCGGCGCCAATGACTGGGCAGCGGCCTGGGCTGTCGATGCCTCGGGAATGCCGATGCTGCCGGTCGGCCGCGGCGCGACCGGCGAGCGGCAGCGGGAAATGTCGCTGCGGTTCGGCATCAACCTGGTCATGCATGTGCTGTCGGGCAACTACAAATCCGACCAGGTCCACGTGCCGGCGCTTCTGGAAAGGCTGGGTCAATGAACGGTGCGCAGATCGTCTTCGACCCGTTCATCGGCTGGTTGCCGCTTGCGATACTGTCCGCGCTGGCGTTTGTTGCGGTCGCGCTTGCCGTCTGGCGCGGGCTTGCCGGTTGGTGGCTGCGCGGTCTCGGCCTCATGGCGGTTCTGGCGGCGCTTTCCAATCCCGCCTTGCAGACCGAGGACCGCGAGCCGTTGCAGGACGTGGCGCTGATAATCGTCGACGAGTCCGGTTCGAACCGACTGGGCGAGCGCGTCGATCAGACCGAGCGCGCAACCGAGCACCTGGTTCAGCGCCTGACGGCGATGGGGATCGAGCCGCGCAGCCTGATCCTGCCCGACGGCCCCGGAAATGCCGGGACCGAGCTGTTCGAGGCGATCGCCACGGGGCTTTCGGAACTGCCGCGCGACCGGCTGGCTGGCGTGTTCGTCGTTTCGGACGGGATCGCCCATGACGTGCCCTTGGGGCAGGGAGGCATGCCCGAGTTGCCGGCCCCCCTGCATCTGCTCAAGACCGGCGAAAACGATGACTGGGACCGCCGCCTGATCATCCGCAACGCGCCGGCTTACGGGATCCTCGGCGAAACGGTCTCGCTCACGCTGCGGATCGAGGATGAGGGTGCGGTGCCGGCCGAGATGCGCGGGCAACTGGCGCGCGTCGGTTTCTCTATCAATGGCGAGGAAATGCGCCACGCCATGGCCCCGGTCGGGCAGGATATGGAGCTGAACATCACGCTCGAGCGCGGCGGGATGAACGTCCTGCATTTCGTGCTCGACCCCGCGCCGGGGGAATTGACCGGGCGCAACAACGAGGCGGTGGTGCAGATCAACGGCGTCCGGGACCGGCTGCGTGTCCTGTTGGTTTCGGGCGAGCCGCACACCGGGCAGCGGACCTGGCGCAACCTGCTGAAATCCGACCCCTCGGTGGACTTGGTGCATTTCACCATCTTGCGACCGCCCGACCGACAGGACGGCGTGCCGGTGAACGAATTGTCCTTGATCGCCTTTCCGACGCGGGAACTCTTCATCGACAAGATCGACGAATTCGACCTCATTATCTTCGACCGCTACCGCCGCCGCGGTATCCTGCCGAACGCCTATTTCGACAACATCCGCCGCTACGTGACCGAGGGCGGGGCGCTTCTGGTGATCGGCGGACGCGAACTGGCTGGCGCCGACAGCATCTACTACTCCCCGCTGGGTCGAATCTTTCCGGCCGAACCGACGGGACGCGTGTTCGAGCAGGCCTATCGCCCGGGGCTAAGCGATGCGGGGCGCCGCCATCCGGTCACCTCGGAATTGCCGCGCGCCGCCGCACAGGAGACAGAGGACGCCGCAGGATGGGGGCGGTGGCTGCGCCAGATCGACCTGACGCGTCGCGCCGGGCATGTGGTGATGGAGGGGATCGACGGGCGACCGCTTCTGACCCTGGACCGCGTTGGCGAGGGACGCATCGCGCTTCTGGCTTCCGACCAGGCCTGGCTGTGGGATCGCGGGTTCGAGGGCGGCGGGCCGCAGTCGGAATTGCTGCGCCGGCTCTCGCACTGGATGATGGGTGAACCCGAACTTGAGGAAGAGGCGCTGAGCGCCAGCGCGCAGGGCCTGACACTGACCGCGACGCGTCGTTCGCTCGAAGACGGGCCGCATTCGGTCACCGTCACCCGGCCCGATGGCGAAGAGGTGACGCTGGATCTGGAGGCGGACGCGCCCGGCCATTTCACCGCCACCTACGAAGCAGAGGAAGGCGGGCTCTACCGTCTGCAGGATGGCGAGCTGGACACGGTTATCGTGCTGGGTCCCGGCAACCCGCGCGAATACGAGAAGGTGATTGCCACCAATGAATACCTGAACCCGCTGATCGCCGCGAGCCGCGGCGGCAGCGCACGGATCGAGGCCGGGCTACCTGACCTGCGTGCGGTGTCCGCCGGCCGTCAGGCCGCGGGTCGCGGATGGCTCGGTGTCACGCCACGGCAGGCCTATGTCACGACCGATCTGCGGCTGAGCGCGCTTCTGCCGCCCTGGGCATGGCTTCTGATTGGCGCATCTTTGATTCTGGCAGGCTGGCTACGCGAAGCGCGCCGCTAGGGGTGCCGCAGGGCAAGCGCCCGAAACGCGATCAGAATGAAATGTGTCGCAGTTTCGACCGAACCGCGCGGGCGGTCAGTCCCGTTCACCGTATGGGTCGGGATCGACTTCGGCCTCGCCGTCACGTCCCGGCAGGACGTAGTCCTCGCGGAACCAGCGACCGAGGTCCACGTCGGCGCAACGGCGCGAGCAGAAGGGACGGTAGGCCGTGTTCCGGGGTTTGCCACAGACGGGGCATTTGGCCGCATGCGTCATTGTGCCAGCCACTCCGACAAAGGCGTGCGGTCCCGCTTGCGCTGGAGTTCGAAATTTCCCAGCGGCGTCCAGCCGGCGAGCGTGGTTTCGGCTCCGCCGCGAAAGGCCTTGCTCAAGACCTGCTCCAGGGCGGCGCGGTCGCGTTTGGGAAAGGGTGCGAAGTCGATCACGACCTGACCGCCCAGACCCCGCAACCTGAGTTGGCGGGGCAGTTCGCGTGCGGCTGCGATGGCCGCCTTGAGCCCTGCCGCGGGCGAAGTGTCGGTGCCGGTATTCACATCCACCGCGATGAGGGCACGGGTCGGTTCGATCGCCATTGAGGCGCCGCCGGGCAAAGGCACTTCGGGTCGGACGAGGGCATCGAGGGCGTCGCGCACGCCCTGATGGTCAAGCGCTTCCGGCGAGTCGTCTAGGAGGTCCGGTGCAGGCCAGTCGCGCCAGGCCAGATCGCGCGGCGAGGGCGCATCGAGCAGCAACTGGGGCGGACCCTCGATATCGGCGCAGATCGTTTCGGCCAGGACGCGCAGCTCGGTCGCCTCGGCGGCGATGTCGGCAAGCGCGGCGTCATCGCACGCCGAGCGCAGGATCAGCCCCAGGTCAGGATCGGCCCCCTTGAGCACCGCCTCGGCGGTCTCGGTCAGGACAGCGCGCAGCTCCGGGTCGCGGATCTGGCGCGAGACGTTGATGCCCGGCGCTGCAGGCGTCAGGATGGCATAGCGGCCCTTGACCAGGATCCGCGTGCTCAGCGGCAGCGCTTTTCCGGGTTCCGTCACGCCCGCAATCTGTACCAAAACCGGTTTACCGGGCGAAAGCCCGCGTGTTTGGCGTAGGAAGCCGCGCTGGCCATCGGGGAGATCGACGAAGGCCCCACCCAGACCCTTGACCGGGCGTCCCACCCTGCCGCGCAGGATTGCGCCGGGACCGAAGCCCTCGGGCGCCAGCGCCAGATCTGCCAACCGCCCATCGACCAAATAGGCGGCGAGTTCGCGCCCGTTGAGCGTACCCAGAGCGATCACCGTGCCCTTCATGCCGCACACCGGATGCCGGCGGCCTGCAGGAGTTGCGCGGTTTCGGCCAAGGGAAGCCCGACCACGCCGGTGAAAGACCCCGAGATCCAAGGGATAAGCGCCCCGGCGCGGCCCTGAATGCCGTAGGCGCCGGCCTTGCCCTGCCATTCGCCGCTATCCAGATACGCGTTCACCTCATCGTCCGAGAGGCGCTTCATCTTCACCGCCGTCACAACGTCGCGCCGCCAGACCCGTGCGCCGGCGCGAACCACGACCGCGGTGATGACCGCATGACGCCGCCCACCCAGCAGATGCAGGAACTCGGCCGCCTGGGCGGCACTTTCGGGCTTTCCCAGGATCCGCCGCCCCAGGGAAACCGTGGTGTCGGCGCTCAGCACGACCTCGTCCGCGTCCGCGGGAACGGCCTGCGCCTTTTCCAGCGCCATGCGCGCGCAATAGGGTCGCGGCATCTCACGCTTCTGCGGCGTTTCGTCGACGTCGGCGGGTCGCACCGCATAGGGCACGACGCCGATCTGCGACAAAAGTTCCAGTCGGCGCGGACTGGCCGAGCCGAGGATCAGGCGCATCACTTGAAGCGGTAGTTGATCCGCCCCTTGGTCAGATCGTAGGGGGTCATTTCGACCTGTACGCGGTCGCCGGCAAGAACACGGATCCGGTTCTTGCGCATCTTTCCCGCCGTATGTGCGATGATCTCATGGCCGTTTTCCAGCTCGACCCGAAACGTCGCATTCGGCAGGAGTTCCTTCACGACGCCGGGGAATTCGAGCAGTTCTTCCTTGGCCATGGTCACTCCGTTGCGGTTTCGCCCACGGGCATGTGGGCGCAGGTTAAATGCGCCTTCGGCGAAGGGATTTCAAGATTTATGTTGCCCGAACCACTTTCAATGGTAGCGAAAGACGAGGCTCCTGCTCCTTCCAGTGGTTGAAGTTGAGGACACCACCATCTGCGCGTGTATGGGCGATCTTCTGGCGTGAGATGGTTGCATAGGTCCAGCCGGGGGCGTCGCGTTCGCTTTCGGCCAGAACGCCCTCGGCCGGCCAGCCGCGGTCGGGTGGGCCATAGATGCCGGCGCGTCCGGTGTTTTCCTCGCAACCCGCGCACCATTGCGACTGTCCGACCAGCGGAGCCTGGACAGTTATGCATTGGTTTTCCAGCGCCCGGGCCATGGCGCCGATGCGTACGCGGTTGTAGCCTGCCCACGTTTCTGTCGCGGACGGGGCAAGCAGGATCTCGGCCCCGGCCTCGGTCAACTGGCGCGCGAGCAGCGGAAACTCGCTGTCGTAGCAGATGACGATGCCGATCCGGCCGATGTCGGTCTCGAAAAGCGTAAGCCCGGCGCCGGGAAGGACGCCCCAGTCTTCGCGCTCGAAGCGGACCATGATCTGCTTGTCCTGGTGTCCCAGAACGCCTCCGGGGCCGAAGAAAGTGGCGCGGTTGACCGGCCGGTCGCTGGTGAAGACCGGGCCTGAGCCACCAAGAATATGGACGCCGTGCTCTACCGCGAGTCGTGCCAGCAGGGTGTCGGCGGCCGGGCGATGGCGCGCGGCCTCGCTCAGCGCACCTTCCAAGTCGCCGGCGACGGCCTTGCCGCCGAGGCTTGCCAATTCCATCGCACCATACTCGGGGAACACGAGAAGTTGCGCGCCATTCTCCGCCGCTTCGCCCACCCAGCGGGAGGTCTTGGTCGCAAAGGCGTCGAAATCCGCGAACCAGTCAAGCGGATAGGCGGCGGCAGCGATGGTGACGGTATCGGTCATGGCAGCTTTCGTACCCAGAATTGCAGCGGCTTTCGAGTCTCTTCGGCCGCACCCAGATCCTTCCATGCGAAGTGAGCGACCGCGCCGGGAAGCGGAGCGTAGCCGCGCTTGGTCCAGAACGCGTCCAGCGGCTGGTAATCGGCGGGCCGCGCCGGGTGATCGCCCGGCCGTACGACCGCGCAGAATGCGACATGCGTTCGACCTAGGTTGCGGGCATGCGCTTCGCGGATGTCGAAAAAATGGTGGCCGATCCCTTGGCCACGATATTCGGGCAGCAAGACGCTTTCCGCGCAGTAGAAGATCTCGGACAAATCCAGCCCCTTGCCATCGAAGGCAGCGGAAAAGACATCCGCGTGATCCTCCATCGGCGTCCCCGTCGCCGCGCCCACGAGCGTCTCACCGTCGAAGGCGCCGACGAGGATCGCGCCGGGGCTGGTGCGGTAAGGCTCCAGATACCGGCGCTCATAGTCGAGGTCGCCATCATATAGATAGGGAAAGGCGCGGAAGACAGTGATGCGCAACCGCGCCACCTCGTCGAGCGCGGCGTCGAGCGCCGCGCCCGTCAGCGCCTCGACACGCAGGTTCATGCGGAAACCTGCTCGATCCAGTCTTGCAGGTTGTAAT